>JAAXVP010000074.1:2538-13184 GCA_013335435.1 Thiobacillus sp.
CCGGTGCCCGACGCCGAGCCCGCAGAGGTGGTGGAAGTGTCCGTCGAATTCACCACGCCGCCGCTGCCATGCACGGTGATCTCGCTCTGGAAGATGGCGGACGCCGACGGCCAACTGTGTTTTCCTGGGCACACCGGACTCTGGGTCAAGATACGGGTCGTGACGCTATAGATTCAGAAGGCGTGCTGTACGGTCAACGTGATATTGCGCCGCTCGCCCTGGTAAACGTTGTCGGCATCGCTCAGGTATTCCACGTAGCGTTTGTCGCCGAGGTTGCGGACATTGAGCCGCAGATCGGCAGTCTTGCCCAAGGTATAGCGCGCCCCCATGTCCAGGCGGGTGTAGCCCGGTGCCCTGAAGCTATTGTAGGCATCGCCCCAACGTGGGCCGACCCGTGCCAGCGTCGCCCAGACATCGAAATCCCGGCCCGACCGCCAGGCCAGGCTGAGCGCGCCATAGTGTTCCGGCACGCCGGCAAGTTGGTCGCCATAGGCGGGGTAGGTCTTCTTTTCGTAGCGCACCTGCTGGACCACCAGTTGGCCGGATAACGTCCATGCCTGCGTCAGCTTCTCTCTGAAATCCAGTTCGATGCCGCGTGAGCGAATGCTACCGACAGCGGTCAGCGCGGTCTTGTCGAGCGGATCGGGTGCAGTCAGGTTGTCCTGGCGGATGTCGAACAGGGCGGCGTGAAAATAATCGGCGCCGCCTGCGTGCCAGCCCAGTTCATATTGCCTGCCGGTCCTGGGGGACAGAAAGCCGCCGAAACGGTCGAGGCCACGGTTGGGCTGGAAGGATTCGCTGCGCGACAGGTACACGGCGCGATCCTCCGCCACCTTGAACAAGCCGCCCCAGTTCGTCGCGGTGTGCTCGACGTCGGTGGCCTGCTTCTTGACCGTACCGTTGTCGGTGGCGATATTCAGGCCCGCCCGGCGCAGGCCGGCCATGAGATGCAGGCGTGGACCCGCCTCGATGCGGTCGAACAGGAACAGGCCGTTTTCGCGCTGCCGCTCGCGCGAGATGCGCGGCGACATGGGCAAGGCCGCGAAATCGACGCCGGAAAAATCCGGATTGTCGATATCGATATCGAACCCGCCAATGTTCTGCGGCCCGGTGAAATCGATGTCCAAGCTGGTCCGCTGCCAGCCGGCCTGCAGGTGATGTAGCCAGTCTCCCGAAGTCATGTCGCGACGCAGGGCCAATCGCGCGTCGGTCTGGTCGGCGACATCGGCGAGTTCGCGATAGTAGCCGGACAGGGTCTGCTCGTCCTCGATGCTCCAGAAGCCAGCCAGGGTTTCGTCGCGGCGGACGAGGGAAGCGCTCCAGAGCGCATCAAGGCGCCAATCCAGGCCGACCGGCTGTTCGAGGTAGAGGCCATAGCGACCGTAGCGGCGGTCGGAATCCGCCACCGGCGCGACATAGGATTTGTCGTATTTGAAGCGCCCGTTCACATACACGGTGCCGAACGAGAACGGCCGTTCATTGTGCTGATGTTCCGCTTCGAAACGCAGCACGCCATCGCCTGACAGGTGCCAGTTCACGGTGCCGAACAAAGTTTGGCGGTCGAGACTCACGTTGTTTATCCATGTGTCCCCGGCCTGGGCCGCGGCGACCAGGCGCCAACTCAACGACGACTCCGGACTCCCCGCCCCGTCCAGGTCTGCCTCGACCCGGCGCGCGCCTTCGCTGTCGATGCTGAAGGCCAGTTTCTTGTTGCCGCTGCCGTTCGGACGTTTACCCAGGTAGTTGATTGTCGCGCCAGGCGCACCCTGTCCATATAGAACAGATAGATGTCCCTTCAGGACTTCCGCGCCCTCGACGGTCGCCAAGTCACGAACGAACAAGCGCTGGATGTCGGGATGGCCGTTGTATTGAACCTGGCCGGCCATGTCGAAACCGCGCGCATGCAAGGCAGTGGACAGGCCGGCGTTGCTGACCGAAGGGGTCACGCCGGCAAGCTGCTGCAGAAGGGTTTCGGCACGTTCTGGTTGTCGTTGCGAAATTTCCCGCGATGTAACCAATGCCTGAGTGGCAGGCAATTCATCAGGAGGGACTGGCTCGCCGAACATTCCCGACAACGGGGACAGGCGACCCGCCGTCACGACGACGGTTTCCTCTCGGCATTCCGCCTCTGCCGCCCCGTAAACCCAAGCCGGCAATAGCCAGCTTGCCAGAACAATACCCCGGATACTCCAGTGCACCACTGTTGTCTCCGCTTGTTGTGGCGGGAAATTATCTTGTCGATCCCGGCAACGACAGTCCCGCTAGAAAAACCGAATGCGCGGTCGGAGCAGATGCCAATTATCGATCCGCCCTGCCTCAGATGTTCCAAGCCAATCCAAGCATCTCGCACCGCCACACCCCATTGGACTAGAACCGCTCTGGAGCTTGACTCCAAACTGACTGAGAACTGGCGTCTCCAGCGGCATGACTTGCGCGCATTCAATAATGATGCGCCCCCTCACGGGGGCGCTGCTCAATAAGAACTCGAATTCATACTACACTTGGGCACTCCGCCAACGCGCCAAGCGAATACCGGCAATAGCGACCAGGAACACTATGGCCAAAGAACCCCACGGATATTTGACCGTGAAGACGATCGGCGCCAACACCCCGCGCGTGAGGGCGCGCAACGTGTCATGCTGTGCGATGAAGTTGGCAATGGGCGGCGAAACGGTGTAATAGACATGCACCAGCATACGGCCAAACGAGTTAGTCAACAGGTAACGGTCGCGGAATGCGCGCAATACCATCACATCGCCAGCCATCGAACTGCCATAGGCGGCCGTGGCGATGAAGCAGCCACCGCCACCGCCGCTGGTCGTTGTCTCCTCGGTGTAACCAACACCAGGCGCGCCCGGATCAACTATCTGACCATTAGCCACTCCGTCAGAATCTTCCGGACCACCATCCTTGAGCGTAACTTCGATGTATTGGTAAGGACCACCTGCGGGACCGGCAACAATCGGTACATCAGTCAGCGCCTTCCAAGAACCGTCTACCAGTTTGAACCATTTCAGGCCCTCTTTGATGGTGCCATCAGCATTCACGAAACCATCCGGATTGCTGGGATCAAGTGGACCGGTATCGACTGGAGTGATTCGCAGAACCGTACTTGCGCCGTTGTCAACACAGGTGAGGGTAAAGTTGAACGACCCGATTGGGAGCATAACGCCTCCCTCCAGGGTTCCCGCTGCGATGTTGCCGCGCTCGGCCCCCGAGATGAGGACACACCCCTTGGTATCAAGTCGGATCAAGCCTTGGTTTGCAGGCAGAACATCCGTGTCCGGCCTTTCAGGCAACAATTTCGACGGGCTGGGAGCATTCGGGTCCGCAAACACCAGCGACATCAGGTTGAACGCCACAGCCAACCGGGGATAGTAGGAAAGCCAGTTATCGTCCTGCCAGTAATACTCATCGGCACCCCCGGCTATCTTCTGATCAAACAAGGTCTGCTTGAGGTCCGCCAGCCAGTCGTGTGTATTCGGCGCGGTACCAATCAGGTTGTTGGCACCTGCGGTTCCCGACAGCGCCTTGGCCATGGCATAGACGAAATAGTAGTCTCGTGACCCGAGCGTCCACATGTAGTTTCCGGGAGTGGCAAACCATGCGATGGCATTCTGTGCGGCCGGGCTGCCGCCTTTGCCGATCATGGCCAGACTCCAGAGACAGGCGCCCGTCATGGACTGGTTGGTATAGTCACTGATGCTGTCCACGGTGTGCCAATAACCGCAATGGCCATCCGCGTACTGATACGGCGTATGCGTAGCATCATCAAACGTGATCGCATGGTAGAGCTTATTGGCCCACGATCCGGCCGTATCGGCGTTGATGGTGATATTCAGGTAGCTTGACCCATAGTAGAGCCCCATCACGGCGAACTGCGTGTTGGACATGTCACTTTGGTCCGATGCGGAGGACGGCGTATACGTCCAGCCACCGTCCAAGCTCTGGTTATTGGCCAGGTAGTTCACGGCATTCTGGATCACGGTGTTAAACGTAGCGTCCAGTACCGTGTGGTTCCCGTACAGGCTCAGCGCAACCAGGCAGAGGCCCGTGTCGTAGGTAGCTTCATAGGAGCTCTCATAGATGCCGCCGTTGACCTGGGCCTTCGACAGGATGTACTTGACGGCCTTGTCGATCACTGCGGCATAGGCAGCGTCGCTGTACTTGCCCGTTTCTATGAGTGCCGCGACCACCCCGGCAGTGCTGGGCAACGACGGAGTTCCATCGTATGTCGTCCAATACCCCTTCGTCGCGTCACCAGGATCCGTTACAAAATTATTCAACAGATGTTTCTGCCCCCCCGCCATCAGCGTTGCCATTTCCGCGTCTGTCGGCGCTGCTGCGCAAACAGGTGCTGATACGAAAATCGCCGACGCCAGGAAGACGAGGATGCAGTGCCACCATTTCTTCGTTTTCATGGTTTTCTCCAGTTCGACACTGAAAACGCCCCCTATAACCCAGCCTGATGAATGCCACTCGGGAGCGGCCTATACATATCCTCCGAAGTCGAGAATATCCTGTGCATCAAGGGCCACTGCGTACTGCCCGGAAACCAAAGTAGGGCGCGGTGTAAGTGGGCACACGCCCGACTCGCTCCGCATTCCTCAGGTAGGCCGGACCGTAGGCGATGCCGCCGCCGCGCCGGACACGCAGCACCTTGTCAGCCACGACAGGCTCGTCAGGCCCGATCGGGTCGCTTGCGACAACACTCGGGTGGCTGTAGTCATCCACCCACCAATTCCACGTCCATTCCCAGACATTCCCGGCCATGTCGTAAAGGCCATAGCCGTTGGCGGGGTAGATTCCGACACTGGTGCTTCGACCGGCGGTGTAGTTGGCTAGCGTGTTCGGAATGAGCGCAGGGTCAGCCGGATCGTCGCCCCACGGGTACCGTTTTGCCACCAACCCGCCGCGCGCAGCCTTTTCCCACTCCACTTCCGTCGGCAGACGGTAACCGTCGGCGCTCCAATTCACCTTGTCGTTTGCCAAGTCCTCCTGGCCGCTCCTATAGATCAAGGTGTGTGCGCTATCGGTGAAATACACGGGCGCAAGCCCCTCCATCTCGGAACGTGCATTGAGCCATTTCACCGCGTCATACCAGCTCACACGGGTAACCGGCATGTCAGTCCCGATCCGCTCGGAACCGTTCTGGCCGGCGCCACCGAAGACATAGCCATGGAGGACCGCCCAGTCATATACCGACGTCCAAAGGTCGTAGGTGGTTTCATAACGGTCAATCCGGAAACCGCTGACATAAACGTCCTTGACCGGTTTCGCATAGACAATGCTGTCGCTGCTATCGCCAAACAGGAAATTTCCCGCCGGAATGGTGACCATACGAGCATCGGGAGTGAGGATGGCCGTCTGCCTCGGCGTCGCCGACGTCTGCGAAGATTCACCACTTTCCCCCGCGGCGTTGGCGGCAGTCACCACAATATAGGAAGCAACGTTCAGCGGTAGACCCGCCATCGTATAAGGGCTGGTGACGTTGTTCACAGCAGCGCTGGTCGTCTTGGTGATGCCTGGGGAACCACCATGGTAGATGTTGTAGTACGTCGCTCCGGCTGACGCGCTCCAACTGACCACGACCTTCTTCGGAGCCGCTGGATCAAGTCCGGCATGTACACCCACCGGCGCGGCCGGCGGCGGCGAGACCTCGGGCCTGGCGCTCGCATAGAAGGAATCCCCACTCTCACCAACCGCGTTCGTTGCCGTGACGAGCACGAAATACATGGTTCCGTCGTCGAGACCAGCGATGACATGAGGACTTGTGACACCTACAACCTGGATCCCGTTGGTCTGGGAAAGCGTCTTATCCACACCGTAATACAGGTTGTAGGAAGATGCGCCGTCGGACGTATCCCAACTTACCGTTATCTGGCCACTTCCCGCATCGGCATGGATATTCTGTGGTGCCAGGGGCGGCGCGGGGTCTGATGGTACGGCGGAAACTTCTTTAGACAGTCTACTTTCACCGGAAGGAAAAACGGCAGTCACCGCGACGTAGTATCGGGTTCCATTGACCAAGTCGCGAATTGTTTGTGGGCTTCCCACGCCCGACACCTTGCTTGCGGTCGCGGTGCTCACAGGAGACGTGTCAGAAAAATATATGTTGTATGAGGTCGCGTCATTGACGCCCGACCACGCGACGGTAATACGCGCCCGCCCCCCATCTACGGTCAATTGTTCTGGCGCGTTAACACCGGTTGTCGAACTCCCCTCCCCCGAACAGCCAGCAATCAACGCCATGGAAAAGCTTATGACCCCAAAAATGAGATAGCGGAAACCCGTCATTTCTTCCCTCCCGCTGCACACGGTCATAAATGCACTTTTAGATCACTAAATGCTTAATTCAATATTACTGCCAATTTGTGATCATGTATTACTATTTTTGTAGTTTTTTTCGCAACACCGGACTTAATCGCCCCGTCATCCGTTGACACCCAAGTGCCTTCAACTTGAAGTCAGTCAGGGGACATCATGAGCACGCCAACGTTACGATGAAAGGGAATAAGTTCTGGACGCCCCCCCCACCCCACGAGCAAGCGGTTGTAAAACGAACTTGAGGCAAGTGGAACGCCTGAACAAAACCTGGATAACCTGGCATCGGAAATCGGCGTCGATCTCTTTACGATTCGCGCTCAAAGGCAGCATTACGAGGTACGAGTAGGCTTCGCTGGTCTGGTTACACGACGAGGTCAAAGCCACCAATAGTTCATTGACCTGCATTCCGGCTACGTCCACTGGGCCTCCCTTTCATCTTAAGGGGCGGCTCAACAAGAGCTCTGTCCGGTTACCCGGAAGAATTCAAGATCGAGGACTCCTTCCGGAGGGGCCGCCCAGAAAGACCTGGTCAAGCGCAGAAATCCGACCTCTGTAAACGGAGATGAAGCGGGTGATGGAGAAACGCGACAAGGCATGCAAGCCGGACATAGTGGCCAAACCGATTGCAGCAGCAGTTCTCTGCAGCGAAACCGGGTCTGGCCTGGGCCACGCTTATCAACTATTAGCAGACCAGGGCAGGCGGGGGGCCAGGTGTGGTGAATTTGCACTCCAAGGCCGTAAGAGGTTAGTCAATGAAGCCTCCCTTGCCAAGGAGATAGCCCTGTAAACACTGTCGATAGCAATATGGCGATGTGGCCCGATGACAGTCAAGGCCAATGCTTCAAACCAGCGGGGCAGAGTGTCTACAGAGCCAACGGCGATCTTATTGAGTTCACATGGAATTGCTTCCAAACCGCAACACTACGGTCGACGGACGTGCACCTGGGATAGGCGCACCCGCCCGCCGACATTGCTGCTTCAATCACCGCCCGGGCCGTCATGGCAATCGTAGCAGCCTACCTGCTGGCCCGCGCTGTACTTCCTGGTATGGCCGTCGGCGCTGAAGCTGCGCGCCATGCTGGTCTTGCTCAGGAAGCTGCCGCGGTCATCACTGCCGTGGCAGGTCCTGCAGCTGGCCAGGTTACTCTTGGCGGCGCTGCCGTGCCGGCTCTCGCTGATCCAGGCCTGGCCCACCGTGTGGAGGCCATGGGGACCGCCGGAGGTGGTGGTCGGCACCGTGCTGTGGCAAACCGTGCACTCGGCGATAGTGCCGATATGGCCTTGCAGGGCCAGGCTCTGGACGTTGTCGTTGGTGTGCGAGCTCGGATACTCGGCGTGGGTCGAGCCGTGGCAGGCCTCGCATTGCAGGTTGCCGTGGCCCTTGCTGAAACGGTACAGGGAAACGCCGCTGGCCGGGGTGTTGGCATTGGTGGCGAAACGGCCGCTGCTGTCCCGGATCGTCCGCAACGTGGTGCCGGAGCTGAACACCGAGGGATAGCGGGTGTAGCTGCCGGTCGCCGAGGTCTTGTCATGGCAGGCCTGGCAGTTCGGCTCGTCCAGCCAGCCTTCGCGGCCGGGCTTGCCGACCAGGCTCATGTTGCCGTGGCAGCTCTGGCAGTCGATGGCATTGCTGCCGTCACCGTTCTTGGCATTGCCCATGACGCCGCGCAGGCACTTGGTCTTGGAGCCGGGGTGGCACAGGTAGCAGGAATCCCGGTTGGACAGGTCGTCCAGGGCCAGGTTGGTGGTCGGATCCTTCACCGTCGCGTGCCTGGCGTGCAACGCCTCGGTCAGCGGCTTGATGCCCGACTTGGCCGGCGTGCCCAGGGCGTTCGACTTGTGGCAGGCGGCGCACAGGCTGGGCTTGCCGTTTTCCGCGGCGCCGAGCAGCGTCGTGCCATATGAGGAATAGGCCGAGGTCATGCCGGCATCGGCAATGGCGTTCGGGAACTTCTGGTCATGCAGGCGCAGGATGTTCTTCTTCCAGTCCTTTTCCGGGTCGCTGTCGTTGACCCAGCCCGCGGTCGGCTTGGCGGCATTGCCGCTGCCCGTGGCGTGGCAGGACTTGCAGCTCATCTCGTCGGAGACCGGCAGCACCACCTTGGTGGTCGCCAGGACGGTGCTACCCTGCTTGGCCACCACCTTGACCATCGGGTAGTAGTTCTTCACACCCGCATCATCGTAGGGGGTGATGGGAATGCCCTCGGCTTCCCACCAACCGTGCGTGCCGCTATAGGCCATGGCGGCCGGGGTCATGGACGGGGTCGGGTTGCTCGGGCCGCCGGGCGTCAGGTTGAGACCATAGTTCGGCGCCGGGCTGGCACCGAACAGGGCCGTCACCCAGGTCCAGAAGTTGGTCTTGCCCGAACTGCTGGTGTTGATCGAACCCGTGCTGTCGGCGACCGCTTCATAGGTCAGGGTCACGCCCGAGATGACCTGCTTGTTGTCGTTCGTGGTGCGGTTGATCAGGTGGGCGTGCAGGTTGTTGTAGGGCGGCAGGATGGAGAACACCGAATAGTCCTTGCCGTCGACGCAGTGCATGCCGAGATCGTTCCAGGCGACCAGGGCATAGCTTCCCGATACGGTCGTCGTCGTGGGTGGCGTATAACCGTAAGAGGAGTTGGAAGGATCGTCCTGGTGGTCCTGGAAGTGTTGGACAGCCTCGCTGGCGCTCACCTTGTAAGTGCCGATCAGGGCCGTGATCTCTTCATCACTGGCCGTCTGGATGTCCAGCGGCGGCTGATTCTTCATGGTCTCCCGGAACGCGGCATCGATCTGGATGCCGTCGGCGGCGTCCGAGTCCAGGGATTGCAGGGTACGCAAGACCCGCACCAGCTTCTCGTTGCCGGTATCGACCGTGCCGCCGGTCAGGCTGAGCGGCGTGATCTTGTTGCCGTTCACCACGCCCGAGCCCAGGCGCAGACCGCCGATGCCGAAGGAAACGGTATCGCCGTCACGGTAGGTGAAATTGCCGTTCGCGTCGGTCACGCCGCTGCCGGTGCCGGACTCGAAGTCCAGGCCGCTCACCGGCGAATCGATGAAGGTACCCACCAGGCTGCTGCCGGTGCTGCCACCACCACCGCCACCGCCGCCGCCGCACCCGGCCAGGGCCAGAGTGGCCATCACCGCCGTCATCCTGATCGCGTTATTCATTTCTTCCTCCTCGGCAATGCCTTGCGCGCCGCTCGCCGCCAGGGACAGGTTGGGCTGTTGAAACGGTGCGTACAGCCCCAATGTTAATGTGGTATTTTTTCCCACGCAAGTAGTGCAATATACTGCCAGCTGAAATTCGATCGATCGCCACCATGGGACGCCCACCTCGCCATCTGCCCGACAGCAAGTCGTCGCCCCGGCCTCTGCCGCAGGCCGACGACGCGCTGTCGGCCCTGCGCACCATCCTGTCCCCCCTGGTCAGGCTGCTGCTGGCGACCGGCGTCGACTACACGCGCCTGGCGGCCGAATTGAAGCCGCTGTTCATCGAACAGGCACGCCAGGAATTGCTCCGTTCCGGGGGCAAGGACACCGACTCGGCGCTCAGCCTGCTGAGCGGCGTGCACCGCAAGGACGTGCGCAAGTGGCGCGAATCCGGCCTGGCCGACAGCATCTCCAAGGAAGTGTCCCTGAGCACCCAGGTCTACGCCCGCTGGGCGCACGACTCCCAATATCTCGACCGCCGCCGGCGGCCGAAACCGCTGCCGCGCCTGGGCACGGCACCCTCGTTCGACAGCCTGGCCCTGTCGGTCACCAAGGACGTGCGTCCCTACACCATCCTGGCCGAACTGCTGCGCCTTGGGCTGGTCGAGGTCGAGGACCGCAAGGGCCAGGAATATGTCGTGCCCAACCGGGACGGTTTCATCCCGCCGGCCGGTTCGCGCGAACTGATCGAACTGTTCGGCCACAACCTGGCCGATCATGCCGACGCCGCCGTGGCCAACCTGCTCGACAGCCAGCCCAGGCTGGAACAGAGCGTGTTCGCCGATGGCATCACCGCCGAATCGGCCGCCCGGTTGAGCGAACTGGCCCGTAAACTGTGGAACCAGATGCGCGCCGAAATGATCGCCGAGGCAAGCCGCCTCTATGAACACGACCGTGGCCGATCAGACGCAAGCCACCGCATGCGTTTCGGTTCATATTATTGGGACGAGCCGGGGATGCCGGCTGCCGACCCACCTTCCGCCGGGAGTAAGGCAAGTGAAGATGATTGACACCCTGCGACGGCTGATCCTGCTGTCTTCCTGCTTGTTGCTGGCCTCCTGCGGCGGCAGCTTTACGACCGCCGGCGGCGGGGTCGGCACTGGCGGAACAGGCATCGGAACGAG
>JAAXVP010000075.1 GCA_013335435.1 Thiobacillus sp.
CTCGCCCCTCGGGAGAGGGGCCGGGGGTGAGGGAGCAACCGATGATTTCCGCCGTCTGCCTGCCGAGTAGGAACTTCAGGCCCTTCGCTTCCAGGTTCTGCTGCAGCAGGCGCGCCGCCGGCTCGTCCAGCTGGCGCTCCAGGAGCCAGTCGGCGATGTGCACGACGCTGACCTCCATGCCACGCAGCTTGAGGCCGTTGGCGGCCTCCAGGCCGAGCAGGCCGCCGCCGATCACCACGGCGTGCTTGTATTGCGAGGCGGTGCGGATCATCCGGTCGACGTCGGCGATGTCGCGGAAGCCGACCACCCCTTCCAGGTCGGCGCCCGGCACCGGCAGGACGAAGGGCTTGGAGCCGGTGGCCAGGAGCAGGCGGTCGTAGTCGGCGCTAGTGCCGTCGTCGGCCTCGACGCGGCGGTTCTTGCGGTCGATCCTGACGATGCGCTTGCCGGTGTGCAGGGTGATGCCGTGCCCGGCATACCAGTCCCGGCTGTTCAGGACGATCTGCTCCACCGTCTGCTCGCCGGCCAGGACCGGCGACAGCATGATGCGGTTGTAGTTGGGGTGCGGCTCGTCGCCGAACACCGTGATGTCGTACATGTCCGGCGCCGCCTTCAGCAGCTCTTCCAGGGTGCGTATCCCGGCCATGCCGTTGCCGACCAGGACCAGTTTCGGTTTCGCGTGCGCCATGCCCGTCTTCCTTTCGCGAGGCAAAAAAAAACGTCCACCTCCCCGGGGGGAGATGGACGTCGTTGTCCGATGCAAATTGTGCGTTCAGCTATAAGCAACGGTCATGCCAGGCGTCGCATGCCGTGTTTCCTGGGGTGTGCCCGGCCGGCGCGGCCAGGATGCGCACTATCCGGGTGCGCCGTGCACCGGTTCGTGTCCTGGGCGCCGGACTCAGAGGCTGGAGGCGACCTCATAGAGGCCGCCGATCACCACGTATTCGTCCTCGCCCTTGAACCGGCCGGGCAGCAGGCGGTGGTAGAAGAACACCTTGGCCAGCGGCACCCGCACCTCCAGGATGCGGTCGCCGAACTCGTCGGCGCGTTCGCGCTCGGCCGTGAACGAGGCCAGGCTGTTCATCAGCACCACGCCGCGGCCCTGGCGCATGTCGGTGACGGCCTCGTGCTCGGCCAGGCGGTTGACGCCCCGGTACAGGGTGACGTGGGTCGCGCCCGGCCGTTGCCGGCCGAGCTCGTACTGGCAATAGGTGTAGAGCAGGTCGAATTGGGCCTCCAGGGCGTTGGTGCCGTACAGGCCCTGGCTGCGCTGCTCCAGGTAGCGCCGGTAGGTGTCGCCCGAGAGGTCGCGGATGGCGCCGCCGTGGTGGCGCGGCAGCAGGCCGAAGCGCGATTCCACCCAGCCCTTCAGCACCGCGCCCTCCTGGCCGTCGGAGTCGAACGACCAGCCGCGCAGCATGCGCAGGTAGCTGGCCTTGGCGCGGGCATGGCCGGCCGTGTCGCTGTAGCCGGCCTCCTCCGGGTGGTCGAGGCTGAAGGTGGCTTCCATGTGGGCCATGAACAGGCGTACCCGCGCTTCCGGGGCGGCCTCGGCGTCGAGGCGGCGGAACAGGCCCTCGTGCAGCTCCAGGACGCCGTCCAGGGCCAGCGGCACCGGGTGCTGCTGGTAGGTCAGGCTGCCGAGCAGGGTGGCCGGCAGCGAGCAGCGGTTGATCGGCAGGCGTGCGGCGCGGGGCAGGCTGGGAAGGGGCGGGGTCTGGCTCACCGGGGTGTTGTATCCGGGTGCGCGGCTTCTGTCCAGGTGGGCCGGCTCAGCCGCCCAGCATGGCCTTGAGGTCGGCCAGGCGGCGCTTGCCGGCCGCCTTGGCGTCTTCGGGCGCGAGCGTCTCGCCACCGCGCTTGATGTCGCCGTCGTCCAGCTCGGCCAGGAAGCGGGACGGTTCGCAGGGCAGCCATTCCTGGCCGCGCTTGCGCCGCTTGCACCAGGTCAGGGTCAGGCTGCGCTGGGCCCGGGTGATGCCGACGTACATGAGCCGGCGCTCCTCCTCCAGGCGGCTGCCCTCCAGGCATTCCCGGTGCGGCAGGATCTCCTCCTCGACCCCGACCAGGAACACGTGCGGATATTCCAGGCCCTTGGCGGCGTGCAGGGTGGACAGGCGCACCGCGTCCACCTCCTCGGCGTCGCGGCCTTCGAGCAGGCTCATCAGGGCCACGGTCTGGGACAGCTCGACCAGGTTCTTGCCGTCCTCCTCGCCCTTCCGGGTCAGCCAGTCGACGAACTCGCGCACGTTCTCCCACTTGCTCCGGGCGGCGCGCTCGTCCTCGGAGTCGTACAGCCAGGTCTCGTAGCGGATCGCCCCGAGCAGGTCGTCGAGCACCGCGCCGGCCGGCTCGCGCTCGGCGCGGAAGGCGAGGCGGTTGATGAACTCGCCGAACTCCTGCAGCGGGTGCAGCTGCTTGGCCGGCAGGGCGTGCTGGGCGCCCGCCTCGAACAGGGCCGCGAACAGGCTGACGTGGCGGTCGGCGGCGTAGTGGCCCAGGCGCTCCAGGGTGGACGGTCCGATGCCCCGGCGCGGCGTGGTGGCGGCGCGGATGAAGGCGGGGTCGTCGTCCGGGTTGGCGATCAGGCGCAGGTAGGCGGTGATGTCCTTGATCTCGGCGCGGTCGAAGAAGGACTGCCCGCCCGACAACAGATAAGGGATCTTGGCGGCCCGGAACGCTTCCTCGATGATCCGCGCCTGGTGGTTGCCGCGGTAGAGCACGGCGTAGTCGGCGAAGCGGCCGCGGCTCTGGAAGCGGTGGGCGTCGATACGCACGGCGACGGTCTCGGCCTCGTGGCGGTCGTCCTTGCACTCGACGGTGCGGATCGGGTCGCCGTGGCCCAGCTCGCTCCACAGGTTCTTGTCGTGCAAACGGCTGTTGTGCCGGATGACCCGGTTGGCGGCGTCCAGGATGCGCCGGCTGGAGCGGTAGTTCTGGGTCAGCGGGATCAGCTTCAGGGTTGGGTAGTCCTCGCCCAGGCGGCGCAGGTTCTCGACGTCGGCGCCGCGCCAGGCGTAGATGGCCTGGTCGTCGTCGCCCACGG
>JAAXVP010000076.1 GCA_013335435.1 Thiobacillus sp.
CATCAGCTCGTACTGGGCGCCGTTGGTGTCCTGGTATTCGTCCACCAGCAGGTAGCGCAATTGGCCCTGCCAGCGCGTCAGCACCTCGCCGTGGCCCCGGAACAGGTCGACCGGCAGGCGGATCAGGTCGTCGAAGTCCATGGCCTGGTAGGCCTTGAGGGTCGCCTGGTAGGAATGGTAGGCCCGCGCCACCTGGGCCTCGGCCTCGTTCCCGGCCGCCTTCTCGGCGCCTTCCGGGGTGAGCAGGGCGTTCTTCCAGTTCGAGATCAGGCTCCCCGCCCGGCGCAGGACCGACTTGTCGGTGGTCTTGATGATCTCGGCCAGGATGCCGCCGGCGTCGGCGGCGTCGAGCACCGAGAACTGCGGCTTGTAGCCGAGCACGCGGGCCTCCTGGCGCAGGATGGACAAGCCCAGGGAGTGGAAGGTCGAGATGGTCATGCCCTTGGCCTGCTTGCCGTCGAGCAGCTCCCCGACCCGTTCGCGCATCTCCCGCGCCGCCTTGTTGGTGAAGGTGATGGCGGCGATGTGGCGGGCGTCGAACTCGCAGTCCTTGACCAGGTAGGCGATCTTGCGCGTGATCACCCGGGTCTTGCCCGAGCCGGCGCCGGCCAGAACCAGGAGAGGCCCGTCCAGGTACTTCACGGCTTCGCGTTGCGGGGAATTGAGATCGGATAGCACGGCGGTGGGGCGGGCCCGGTAAAATCGATCCTGATTTTACCATTCGGGATACCCGTACCGTGGCTACCTACGTGATCGGCGACATACAAGGCTGCTTCGAGGCGTTCAAGGAACTCCTGGTCGCCATCGCCTTCAATCCTGCCAAGGATAGGCTGTGGCTGTGCGGCGACCTGGTCAACCGGGGTGAGAACTCGATCGATACCCTGCGCTGGTGCATGGCCCACGACGACCAGGTGGTCGCCATCCTGGGCAACCACGACCTGCACCTGCTGGCGGTGGCCGCGGGCTTCGTGCCGGCGCACCGCAACGACACCCTGGCCGAGATCCTCGACGCCCCGGACCGCGAGCAGGTGCTCGACTGGCTGCGCCGCAGGCCCATGCTGCACCGGGAAGGCGACTGGCTGATGGTGCATGCCGGCCTGCTGCCGGAATGGACCCCGGACCTGGCCGAAGCGCTGGCGCGCGAACTGGAGGCGGTACTGCGCGGTCCCGGCTACCTTGGCTTCCTGGAACGCATGTACGGCAACGAGCCGCGCCGCTGGGACTCGTCCCTAACCGGCCAGGACCGCCTGCGCCTGGTCGCCAACGCCATGACCCGGCTGCGCTACCTGCACCCGAACGGCGACATGGAGTTCCAGCACAAGTGCGGCCCGGCCGACGCGCCCGCGGAACTGATCCCCTGGTACGCCATGCCGGACCGGCGATCGCGCGGTGTCCGGGTGCTGTTCGGCCACTGGTCCACACTCGGCCTGCTGGCCGGCGAGGACGTGGTGTCGCTCGATACCGGCTGCCTGTGGGGCGGTCAGCTCAGCGCGATCCGGCTCGAAGACTCGCGTCTGTATCAGGTCCGCTGCCACGCCCGTCGGCAGCCCAAGTCGCCCGGATAGCCGACTCCGCTCGGGCGGCCAGTTCCTTGCGGCCGAGGCCACGGGCGTCGAGGACCGGCAGGAACTCGATCTCGGCGACGATCCCGCCCGCCCGCAGGATCTTGGCCAGCGAGGTCGCCAGGCTCATGTCGCCGTAATAGGCCGCGTCATGGCAGTACCGGCCGGCCGCATCGAGATAGCGGATCCGGGCCGGCCAGACCGTCGCCTCGGCCGCCACGGCCGGCTGGAACAGGCCGGGATAGAAGGGCAGCAGGGCGCGTCCGTCAGACGTGGTGCCTTCCGGGAACAGGGCCAGGCAGTCACCGGCGCGCAGATGTCCCGCCATCACCTCGTTCATGCGCTTGGCGTCGGACTTGCGGGTCCGTTCCAGGAACAGGGTGCCGCCTGCCTTGTCGGCCAGCCAGCCGATCACCGGCCAGTTGCGCACCTCGGCCTTGGAGATGAAGCGGGCCGGCAGCAGGCTGTGGATGACATGGATGTCCAGCCAGGAGACATGGTTGGCGACGATCAGGGCGCCGCCGCCGCGCACCGCCGGCCGCCGGCCCTTGACCGCGATGCGCACGCCGACCACGGCGAGCAGGCGGCCGGCCCAGCGCACCAGGCGTTTTTCCCGCTCAGACCGGTCCAGGAAGGGAAACAGGAGCAGGACCGTCAGCACGCCGGCCAGGGTATGGCCGGCCAGGCGGACGATGCGCAGGTTGGCGGACAGGTTGGGCATGGCTCGGTATGGGACAGTCGATCGGCGGAGCTTAGCCCGGCTTCATGACGGAACGGTAACCGGCGTGTGGCAGGCCGGTTACCGACGTGTGGCGGATCAGTGGCTGACGCGCGCCTCGCCGCCCGATTCCAGCAGGCGGACGCGGTCGCCGATCCGGAAGCTCTCGCCGGTATCTTCCTGGATGATGGCGATGGTGCGGCCGGAATCCATGCGGACCGTCAGTTCGATGCCGTTCTTCTTGGTGGCGTGTTCCTCGATCGCCTTGCCGGCGACACCGCCGGCCACCGCGCCGAGCACGGCGCCGACGATGGCGCCCTTGCCCTGACCGATGTTGCTGCCGGCGACGCCCCCGACCACCGCGCCGGTGGCGGTGCCGACGCCGGACTTGGTGCCCTCGATCTGGACGTTGCGCACCGCCTCGACGGTGCCCATCTTGACCTCGTAGACGCGGCGTGCGTCGCGCCGCTCATAGTCGCCGCTGCCCAGGCCGCTGGCGCAACCGGTGGCCAGGATGGCCACCAGGGCGAGTGCGGTGCCGGTTCGGATGTTCATGATTTGCTCCTTCATAATGCGTAGCCGAATTCGGCCTTGAAATGATCCGCCACTTCCGCGAAGTCGAAGCGGTGGTTCTGGCCGCCCCGACTGGCGATCTTGATGCTGCCCAGCAACCCGGCCAGGCGGCCCGCCGTACTCCAATCAAAGCCATTCGACATGGCGTACATCAGGCCGGCCCGGTAGGCATCGCCGCAACCGGTCGGGTCCATGATCGCGCGCGGCTTGGCCGGCGGGATGTCGTGCACCTGGCCGTCGGCGTAGATGCGCGAGCCCTTGGCGCCCAGAGTCACGACCAAGGCCTTGACCTCCTTGGCCAGCACCTCCAGCTTCCGACCGGTGCGCTCCTGCAACAGTTCCGCCTCGTAGTCGTTGACCGCCACGTAATCGGCCAGGGCGACGAAGTCCTGCAACTCGACGCCGCTGAACATGGGCAGGCCCTGGCCCGGATCGAAGATGAACGGGATGCCGGCCTCGTGGAACTGGCGGGCGTGGTCGAGCATGCCCTGGCGGCCGTCCGGGGCGACGATGCCGAGCTTGATCCCGGCCGCGTCGGCGACCCGGTTTTCATGCGCCGAGTTCATCGCGCCGGGGTGGAAGGCGGTGATCTGGTTGTCGTCCAGGTCGGTGGTGATGAAGGCCTGGGCGGTATAGCTCCCGGCGATGTTGCGGATGTGCTCGCGGCCGATGCCGAGGCCGTCCAGGCGTCCCACGTAAGGCCCGAAATCGTCGCCGACGGTGGCCATGATCACCGGCTCGCCGCCCAGCAGCTTCAGGTTGTAGGCGATGTTGCCGGCGCAGCCGCCGAACTCGCGGCGCAGGTCGGGCACCAGGAAGGCCACGTTCAAGATATGGATCTGCTCCGGCAGGATGTGGTTCTTGAACCGGTCGTGGAACACCATGATGGTGTCGAATGCCATGGAGCCGCAGATCAGAGTGCGCATAGTCCGTCCTGAATGATGTGAACCGGGCGATTTTCGCCTTTTCGAGCCCGTTTGTCCCGGCAAACGGCGATGGGGCGCTTGACGACCGGCCCGATTCCGGATTTAATTCGCGGCTCTTCGGCCGGGCAATCCGGTCGTGCAGCAAGGCTGGCCAGGTAGCTCAGTTGGTAGAGCAGCGGATTGAAAATCCGCGTGTCGACGGTTCGATTCCGCCCCTGGCCACCAGAAGATTCAAGTAATTAGGTCACCCATTGCGGTGGCCTTTTTGCTTTATGGGTTCAAGACGGACACGCAGTCTTCCGGAGTTCGTGCGTTGCCCCATCTCCTTGTCCGGCATGCGGCATTGCGGGTCAGTCACTTTCGGTAGCGAACTTGGTCGAACCTTGCGGGGAGCGGCAAGGAGTCGGTGCGCAGGACATAAAAAAAGCCACATAAGTGGCCGGGTTTGTAGATGCGGTTGCTGCTCAAAGATCGTCGTCAAACTCTTCGTCGTACTCGGGTTCAAAATAATCTTCTAAATCCATCGGTTACCTTTGGTTAATTGTAAGTGACCATTACATGGTATTGGTCAGGTGTGACAGTATCGTGACGCATGCCGGGCGTCACGATGACTTTCGGACCGCCACTGGCAGGTGATGGTTCCCATGAGAGCAATCAACTCGGTATCCGCTCAGAGCCCGTCATTGCCTTCTTTATTTCCATGGAGCATGTGGTTCAGATAGGCCCGCAAGGCGGCGGGCTTGAGCGGCTTGTGCAGGACCGGCAGGCCGAGCGAGTCGATGGCCTGGATGGTGGTCGCGGCGGTGTCGCCGGTGATCAGGGCGGCGGGGATGTCCGAACCGAATTCGGCGCGCAGTTCCGCGATGGCGTCGATACCGGTGCGGCCCTGGCGCAGACGGTAGTCGCTCAGGATGGCGTCCGGGCAGCGGCCGAGCTCGATCAGGTCCTGCTTGACCTCGTTTGCGTCGGCCCCGGCGGCGAGGTCGATGCCCCATTGGTCGAACACCATGGTCATGGCCTCGAGTATGGCTTCGTCGTCGTCGATCAGGACGACCAAGGGCACTCGGCGCGCCGGCATGGTGTTGGCTTCGCCGGGGCTGGCGACTTCGTCATGGGCCGCCGGCGGTTCGCAGCGCGCCACTCGTACGCTGAAGCAGGAGCCACGGCCCAGTTCGGAACGAACGTCCACCGGGCTGCCGAGGAGTCGGGCCAGGCGCTGGACGATGGCCAGGCCGAGGCCCAGGCCCTTGTCACGCGAGCGTTCCGGATTCTCCAACTGGAAGTATTCCTCGAAGATGCGTTGCCGGAAGGACTCCGGTATGCCTCGGCCGGTGTCGTGCACCTCGAAGCGGATCCAGTCGCTCTGGACCCGGCGTACGCCGAGCACGATGCGGCCGTGCTCGGTGTAGCGCACGGCATTGGAGAGCAGGTTGCCGAGTATGCGCTCGAGCAGCACCCGGTCGGTGTAGACCGCGACCGTGCCGCCATGGAAGTGCAAGGTCAGCCCCTTTTCCTCCGCCAGGAGGGCGTATTGGTCGGCCAGGCGCTCGAACATGGGGCCGACCTTGAAGCATTCCAGATGGGCGACGACCACGCCGGCATCCAGCTTGGAAATGTCGAGCAGGGAGTTCAGCAGCGATTCCATGGCATGGGCGGAGGCCTCGATGTGCTCGATCAGGCGCAAGGGGTCGCCGGCCTGTGGCCGCAGCTTTTCCTTGAGGGCCTCGATCAGCAGGGTGAGGGCGTGCATGGGTTGCCTGAGGTCGTGGCTGGCGGCGGCGAGGAAGCGCGAGCGCGCGATGGCGGCGGCCTCGGCAGAGGCCTTCTGGTCGCGTAGCTCGCGGGTGGCCTCGATGACCCGGCGCTCCATCTCGCCGGCATGGCGCTGCATAACCTCGGCCATGCCGTTGATGCCCCGTTCCAATTCGCCGATCTCGCCGTCGGATACAGCCCTGACCCGGGTATGCAGGCGGCCGACGGTGATGTCCTTGACGGCGGCGATGACGGCATTGAGCGGCCGGCTCAGGCCCTGGCTGAGGCGCCAGGCCAGGGCGCCGGCGACCAGTAGCATGAGGATGGCCAGACTGCCGACCAGGAAGGCCGAGTTGCGTTGGGCTGTGGCGATGGGTGCCAGGTCCAGGGCCACCATGACCTGGCCGATCGATTCGTTTTTTCGGGTCGTGTCGCTGGCCAGATAGGGGTCGTCCAGGGCCGGGTTGTGGAAAATGACCGGTTGCAGGAAAAACGCATGCTCGCGCTCGATCCATTCATGCCGGCTGCCTTCCTGGGGCGGTGCCGGCAGCGCGGTCTGACCGCTGACGTATAGCCACTTGCCGGTGCGGTCGGCGATGCCGGCGCCGTCGCAGTCCTTGACTGTGACCTCGTAGTCGAGCAGACGCTTCAGGTAGGCGTCGTTGCCGGCATACAGGTCGAATGCGACCGATTCGGCCAGACGCAGGGCCGTGGCGCGGCCGCGTTCGAGCAGGGCCTCTTCGGTAGCGCGGATCTCGCGGTGGGCGAAGTAACCGGCCAGCAGGAAGACGGCGAGGAACAGGGGGGCGAGCGCCACCGCCATGATCCGCGCGCGCAGATCGTTGGGAAACGGTTCGCTCCAGTCACGAGGTGGCAGCGACGGTTCGGACAAGGGTCAGCCGGCGTTGCCCAGGCCCATCTTCTGGGCCAGCAGCAGGGCCTCGGTGCGGCTGTTGACGTTGAGCACCCGGAAGATGGTGGCCAGATGGATCTTCACCGTACCTTCGGTGACGTTGAGATTGTGCGCGATCTGCTTGTTGTTCAGGCCCTTGGCCAGCTCGCGCAGCACTTCGACCTGCCGGCGGGTCAGCGACTCCTGGCGGCCGGATTCCGGAGCGGCGAACTTATGGCCGTTAGCCTGCGGGTCGTCGAGCAGGGAGGGCGGGATATAGACGCCACCGGCCAGCATCAGCCTGAGTGCGCCCAGAATGACGTCGCTGGGAGAGGATTTGCAGATGTAGCCGAGGACGCCCTTGCCGAGCAGTTGCTGGATGCTGTCGCGTTCGTCGGTGGCGGACAGCACCGCGACCGGCAGTTGCGGGAATGAGATGCGAAAACGGGCGACGCCGTCGATGCCCGACATGCCGGGCATGCATAGGTCGAGCAGGGCCAGATCGATGTCGCCATGGCTTCGGGCCGCTTCGAAAGCGGCTGGGTAATCCTTCGCCTCGATGATCTCGACGTCGGGCGCCAGCTTCAGCAGCAGCGGCTTGACGCCCTCCCGGAACAAGGGATGGTCATCGGCAAACAGAATGCGCATGGTCGTCATCTTCCATATCCCTGTGATTATGCTCCGATTTCTTATGCGAAATGTAGGTGCACATTGTTATATATCTTTAGATATACGTAATTTATACCTTTTGCAGATGCCGGATAGGGCCCCCGCTTATATTATTGATGTAGTTATTCAGTTGCCGACTTTAACCAGACTCTGGTGGTCGGGGAGCCCATAGCAAGATTATTCCAATAAGTTGTAAGCAAATCTGGCCGGACTTCGTGTCCGGCATTTTTTTGCCCGTTACAACCCCAGCCGTTGCCAAAGCGTGCTGGTCAGGCCGGCCTGGTTCAGGGTGTAGAAATGCAGGCCGGGCGCCTCGGCGGCGAGCAGGCGGTCGCATAGGCCGGTCATGTAATCGAGTCCGAACGCCTTGATCGAGGCGCTGTCGTCGTAATAGCTCTCCAGCTTCTTGGCCAGCCAGCGCGGAATCTCGGCGCCGCACATGGCGGAGAAGCGGGCCAGTTGGCCGTAGTTCGAGATCGGCATGATGCCCGGCACGATGGGGATGGCAATACCCATGGCCTGGCACTCGTCGCGGAACTGGAAATAGGCGTCGGCGTTGAAGAAATACTGGGTGATCGCCGCGTTGGCGCCGGCGTCGACCTTGCGCTTGAAGTTCAGCAGGTCATCCTGGTAGTTGCGCGCCTGCGGATGCATCTCGGGATAGGCCGCGACCTCGATGTCGAACCAGTCGCCGGTCTCCTTGCGGATGAAGGCCACCAGTTCGTTGGCGTAACGGAACTCGCCCGGATCGGCGACGCCCGAGGGCAGGTCGCCGCGCAGGGCGACGATATGGCGGATGCCGTGGTTCTTGTAGGTGGCCAGGATTTCGCGGATGTTCTCCTGGGTAGAACCGATGCAGGACAGGTGCGGCGCCGCCGCCAAGCCCTCGTTCTGGATCTCCACCACCGTTTCCAGGGTGCGGTCGCGCGTCGAGCCGCCGGCGCCGAAGGTCACGGAAAAGAATTTCGGTTTGAGCTGGGCCAGTTGGCGTCGGGTCTCCCGCAACTTGGCCGCCCCTTCCGGGGTCTTGGGCGGGAAGAACTCCATGCTGAAGGTGCGTTCGCTCATGTCTGTGCTCGTACTGGAATCCGGCGATTTTACCCGAGCGCCACGCCCAGCGCCCGCCCGATGGCCCAGGTCGCGGCACCGGCGGCGGCGCCGATCGCCAGCATGCGCAGGCCGCCCTGCCAGGACCGCCGACCGGTGAACAGGCTGAGGGTGGCGCCGACCCCGAACAGGCTGATCCCCGAGGCGGTGAGGGCGCCGTACAGGGCGATGTCCGCCGAGAGCAGCAGATAGGGTAGGAGCGGAATCGCGGCGCCCAGGGCGAAGGCGAAGAAGGAGGCCAGCGCCGCACCCCAAGGCGAGCCGAGTTCCTCCGGGTTCAAACCCAGTTCCTCTCTCGCCAGGGTGTCCAGGGCCTTGTCCGGGTCGGCGATCAGGGTATCGGCCAGCCGTTTCGCCTGTTCGCGCGGCAGGCCCTTGGCCTCGTAGATCAAGGCCAGCTCGGCGGCTTCCTCGCCCGGGTATTGGTCCAGTTCCTCGCGTTCCAGGCCGATCTGGTACTCGAAGAACTCGCGTTGGGCGCGCATCGAAATGTACTCGCCGGCCGCCATGGAAAAGGCGCCCGCGAGCAGCCCGGCGACGCCGGACATCACGACCACTTCGGGATTTCCGGAGGCGCCGGCGACGCCCAGGATCAGGCTGGCGTTGGAGACCAGGCCGTCGTTGACGCCGAATACCGCCGCCCGCAGGTTGCCGCCGCCGGCGCTGCTGTGGCGCTCGCCGACCGGGTCGATCTTGGTCGGCAAGGCCGGCATGGGCTGGTTGTAGAGGGCCATGCCGCGCACCTTCATGGCGGCCAGGACCGCGCGCATGGGGGCGATGCCGAACCGGCGCACCAGCCAGCCGACCAGGCGACTTCGGGGGTCGGGCCGGAAACCGGTCGGCGCGGCGGCGCCGGCCTGTTCGATCTCGGTGACCCAGAGTTCGGCCTGGTCCTCGGCCGCCTTGGCCAGCTCCAGGAACAGCACCTGCCTCGGGGTGCCCGATTCGGCGTCGGAGATGACCCGATACAGCCAGGCCGAGCGCTTCTCCTCGCGCCAGGATTCATACAGGTGCTCGCTCATGCGTGGGCTCCGCGTCGATAACGTATGGCCTCGGCCACCTGGGCCGGGCCGATCTGCTCGCTGCCGGCCAGGTCGGCCAGGGTCCGGGCCAGCTTGAGCACCCGGTGGTAGGCGCGTGCCGACAGGTTCAGTCGGGCGATGGCCTGGCGCAACTGCCCGGCGGCCTCCGGCGAGATGGCGCAATGGCTGTCGATCTCGGCGATGCCCAGTTCGGCGTTGTTCTTGCCCTGGCGGGCGAACTGGCGTTCGCGGGCGGCGATCACCCGTGCGCGTACCTGCGTCGAGGCCTCGCCGGCCGGGGCGCCGATCAAATCCTGCTCGGCCAGGGCGGGCACCTCGACATGCAGGTCGATGCGGTCGAGCAGGGGCCCCGACAGGCGGCCCCGGTACCGGCTCACCTGGTCGGGCGTGCAGCGGCATTTACCGGACGGATGGCCGAGGAAGCCGCACGGGCAGGGGTTCATCGCCGCGATCAGTTGGAAGCGGGCCGGGAAGTCGGCCTGGCGGGCGGCGCGCGAGATGGTGATGCGGCCCGATTCGAGCGGTTCGCGCAACACTTCCAGGGCTTGGCGGGAAAACTCCGGCAGCTCGTCCAGGAACAGCACGCCCTGATGGGCCAGGCTGATCTCGCCCGGACGCGGGTTGCCGCTGCCGCCGACCAGGGCCACCGCGGAGGCGGAATGATGCGGTGCCCGATAGGGTCGGATGCGCCAGGTCGAGACGGTGAAGTCGCCGGTCAACGAGCGTACGGCCGCCGATTCCAGGGCCTCCTGGTCGGTCATCGGCGGCAGGATGCCGGGCAGGCGGGCGGCCAGCATCGACTTGCCGGTGCCGG
>JAAXVP010000362.1 GCA_013335435.1 Thiobacillus sp.
TTCGGCACCGCCCGGTTCACGGCCGGGCGGTGCCGCTTATCTGCCGATAGCTGCCGTGCTCAGCCGAGCAATCGGCGCAGCGCCTCGTCGTACTTCTCGGCGGTCTTCGCCACCACCTCGGCCGGCAGTTCCGGGCCGGGGGCCTGCTTGTTCCAGCCCGAGTCGGTCAGCCAGTCGCGCACGTACTGCTTGTCGAAGCTGGGCGGGTTGCTGCCCACCCGGTATTCGTCGACCGGCCAGAAGCGCGACGAGTCGGGCGTCAGCACCTCGTCGATCAGGGTCAGGGTGCCGTTTTCATCCAGACCGAATTCGAACTTGGTGTCGGCGATGATGATGCCCTTGGTGAGGGCATAGTCCGCCGCGGACTTGTATAGGGCGATGGCGGCATCGCGCACCTTCGCGGCCATCTCGGCGCCGAGCAGCTGCTCGCAGGCGGCGTAGTCGATGTTCTCGTCGTGCTCGCCGACGGCGGCCTTGGTCGACGGGGTGAACAGCGGCTCGGGCAGCTTGTCGGCCTGCTGCAGGCCGGCCGGCAGGGCGATGCCGCATACCTTGCCGGTCTTCTGGTAGTCGGACCAGCCGGAGCCGACCAGGTAGCCGCGCACGATGGCCTCCACCGGCAGGGCCTTGAGCCGCTTCACCACCACGGCGCGACCCTCGACCTGGCCGCGCTCTTCCGGTGCCACCACCGACTCCGGGGCGTCGCCGGTCAGCTGGTTGGGCAGGATGTGGACGAGCTTCCGGAACCAGAAGTCGGCCACGGCGGTGAGCACCTTGCCCTTGCCGGGGATCGGTGTCGGCATCACCACGTCGAAGGCGGACAGGCGGTCGCTGGTGACGATCAGCATGCGCTTGTCGTCGATGGCATAGATGTCGCGCACCTTGCCCTTGTGGATCAGGGGCAGGGACTGGATGGTGCTTTCGTAGAGGGCGTCGGTCATGGTGCGGGGTTCTTCAGGATGACGAGGTTGAGATCGGCCTCGATGCGGTCGTAGGTCGGGCATTGTTTCAGGTGCAAGGGCGACTCCACCATGTCGAACTGCACCCGGCTGCCGGGCGCGACGTTGCTGCGCAGGTAGGTGTAGTCGCGGAACAGCAGTTCGTCGCCATGGTAGACCTTGAACGCCACGGTGGTGCGCCGGGACAGGGTCTCGGCCGTGCGGTTGTTCAGGGTGCCGGTCAGGAAGGCATAGCAGCTGGTCTTGTCGATGCTGGAGTAGCGCGTCTCGACCTCGTAGTCGAGCACGTAGCGGCCTTCGAAAACCTTGTTGTACTGCTTCCGGCCGGCCTCGGCCTGGCGGCCCTTGTCCGGCGCGGGGACGTTCCCCGGCGCGGGCGTGCCGGCGCAGCCGGCCAGGAGGACGGCAAGCAGGGCCGGCATGGCAAAGGTCGTCAGGGCGGATGGGCGGGGCATCCGTGGAATATAACGGGGCCGACCGGGAAAGACAAAACGACTATGCCATCCGGCCCGCAAACATGTAGGCCGCCGCCACCACCCTCACCCGCACTGCCGCGCACCCCTCCCCCTCGACGGGGAGGGGCTGGGGGTGAGGGGACGATTGAACCTTATTCGGGCAGGATCGCTAGGCGACCGTGCGTCCGATCAGGCGCCGGAAGCGCTCGTGCAGGTCGTCGACGAAGGTGTACACCACCGGGACCACCAGCAGGCTCAGGAAGGTCGAGGTGATCAGGCCGCCGATCACCACGATGGCCATGGGGGCGCGGAAGCTCGGGTCGGTGCCCAGACCGATGGCGATCGGCAGCATGCCGGCGCCCATGGCGATGGTGGTCATGACGATCGGCCGGGCACGCTTGCGGCCGGCGTCGAGCAGGGCGTCCCAGCGGTTCAGGCCGTGGTCGCGCCGGGCCATGATGGCGTAGTCGATGAGCAGGATGGAGTTCTTGGTGGCGATGCCCATGAGCATGATCAGGCCGATCATCGACGGCATCGACAGGGCCGACTGGGTCACGAACAGGGCCAGGAAGGCGCCCGGCACCGAGAGCACCAGGGCGGCCAGGATGGTGCCGGGCTGGACGAAGTCGCGGAACAGCAGGACCAGGACGATGTAGATGCACATCACGCCGGTCAGCATGGCCAGGCCGAAGCTCGCGAACAGCTCGCCCATGGCCTCGGCGTCGCCCACCGTGGTGCGGATCACGCCCGGCGGCAGGTTGTTCAGGCTGGGCAGGGCCAGGGCCTGCTTCTCGACCTCGCCGAGCGCCTGGCCGTTCAGGCTGATCTCGAAGTTGATGTTGCGCAGACGGTCGTAGCGGTCGATCTCGGCCGGTCCGCCGGCGATGGCGAGGTCGGCGACGTTGCCGATCGGCACCGGGCCGCGCGCGCCCGGCACGGTCAGGCGCGACAGCAGGGCCATGTCCTGGCGCGCCGCCGGCGGCAGGCTGACCACGATGGGCACCTGGCGCTGGCTGAGATTGAGCTTGGCCAGGCCCTGGTCGTAGTCGCCGGCGGTGGCGATGCGCAGGGTGTCGGCGATCGCCGCCGAGGTGACGCCGAGGTCGGCGGCGCGGGCGAAATCGGGCCGCACGGTCAGCTCCGGCCGCACCAGGCTGGCGGTGCTGACCACGTTGCCGATACCGGGCAGCGTGCGCAGTTCGCGTTCGACCTGGCGGGCGTGTTCGGTCAGCGCGGGGCCGTTCTCGCTGGCCAGGACCAGGATGTACTTGTCGTTGGCGCCGCCCAGGCCGACATTGACCCGCACGCCGGGCAGTACCGCCAGTGCCTCGCGCAACTCGTTCTCGATGGCCTGCTTCTTGACCCCGTGGCGCTTGCCGCGCGGGGTCAGGTTGATGGTCAGCGTGGCCTTGCGCACCTCGACGGCGCCGCGCGGCGCGAACGGGTCGCCGCCGGCCGCGCCGCCGCCCACGGCGGTATAGACCAGCTTGACGTGCGGGTTCTTCTGGACGATCTCGCGCGCCCGTTCGGCGCTCGCCAGGGTCTGCTCGAAGGTGCTGCCGGGCGGCAGCGACAGGTAGACCTGGGTCTGCGACAGGTCGTCGGGCGGCAGGAAGCCGGTGGGCAGGACGAAGGCCAGGGCCAGGGAACCGGCGAAGAAGCCGGCCGCCGCCAGGCTGGTGAGCCAGCGATGGCCCAGGCACCAGGCCGCCCAGCCCCGGTAGACCGCGAGCCAGCGCGGTTCGCCGTGGTCCTTGTTGGGGGGCCGCAGGACATAGGCCGCCATCATGGGTGTAAGCAGGCGCGCCACCGCGAGGGAGAAGAACACCGCGATGGCGGCGGTCCAGCCGAACTGGACGAAGAACTTGCCGGCCACGCCGGA
>JAAXVP010000077.1 GCA_013335435.1 Thiobacillus sp.
CCCCGCACGCGGGGGAGGGTTGGGGTGGGGGGGCAATTCCGCCCGGCCTATTTGAACGGGCTCGAAAAGCCCGTTATTCTCGGCGTTTCGCCAAGAACTTGAAAGAAAAAGCCATGATGACTCAGGACGAAATGAAACAAGCCGTGGCGCGTGCCGCGATCGAACACGTGCCGGCCGGCATCATCGGCGTCGGCACCGGCTCCACCGCCAACTTCTTCATCGACGAGCTGGCCCACATCAAGGGCAAGATCGACGCCGCCGTGGCCTCCTCCGTCGCCACCGCCGAGCGCCTGAAGAAGCACGGCATCCGCGTGATCGATCTGAATGAAGCAGGCGAGATGGAGGTCTACGTCGACGGCGCCGACGAGATCACCCCGCACATGGCCATGATCAAGGGCGGCGGCGGGGCGCTCACGCGCGAGAAGATCGTCGCCGCCTGCGCCAAGAAGTTCGTCTGCATCGTCGACCAGAGCAAGCTGGTCGACGTCATGGGCAAGTTCCCGCTGCCCATCGAGGTCATCCCCATGGCCCGCTCCTATGTCGCCCGCCAGCTGGTCAAGATGGGCGGCAACCCGGTCCTGCGCAGCGGCTTCACCACCGACAACGGCAACGTCATCCTGGACGTGCACGGCATGAGCATCCTCGACCCGGTCGCCATGGAGTCCGAGATCAACCAGATCGTCGGCGTGGTCACGGTCGGCCTGTTCGCCCGCCGGGGCGCCGACGTCTGCCTGATGGGCACGCCCGAGGGCGTGAAGACGCTCACCCGCTGATGACGGGAACCGGTGCCCGGCTCAAGGCCCACCAGGCCGCGCTGAGCCGGTGCACCCGCTGTCCGGCCATGACCGGCCCGGTGGTGCTGGGCCGGCCGGTCGCCTCCAAGATCCTCCAGATCGGCCAGGCCCCCGGCCCCTACGAGGGCGGCCTCGGCCGGCCCTTCGCCTGGACCGCCGGCAAGACCCTGTTCAAGTGGTACGCCACGCTGGGCGTCGACGAGGAGACCTTCCGCGGCCGGGTCTACATGGCGGCGGTGTGCCGCTGCTTTCCGGGCAAGAACCCTTCGGGTGGCGACCGGGTGCCGGACCGCGACGAGATCGCCCGCTGCGGCGAGTGGCTGCGCGATGAGATCGCGCTGCTGAAACCCGAGCTGATCATCCCGGTCGGCAAGCTGGCCATTGCCCAGATGCTCCGGCACGACCGCCTCGACGACGTGGTCGGCCGAGTCCACCGGATCGAGTATTTCGGCCACGCGGCCGACGCCATCCCCCTGCCCCACCCGTCCGGCCTGTCGACCTGGTTCAAGACCGAGCCGGGCAAGACCCTGCTCGGCCAGGCCCTGGGCCTGATCGGCGGCCACCCGGCCTGGCGCGCCACTTTCGGCGCCTGACCGGTCGGCTATAGTGCTGGAAGGGCCGCGTCATCGGCCCAATTTGTCCAGGAGCCCGTCATGAAAACCCTGTTCACCCTGTTCCTGTCCCTGCTGGCCGGCGTCGCCCTGGCCGCCGAACCCCTGGTCATCGTGGTGCACGGCATCGGCGGCGGCAACCGCGACGACGGCTGGTCGCACGACGTCGCCAAGCGCTGGAGCGTGGAGACCCACGAGGTCACCTTCCGCCAGGAAAACCGCAATACCGGCTCCTCGTTCACCGACTTCGCGCGCAACGGCGGCGACTGGGCCAAGAGCGCGCAGGACCAGATCCGCGACCTGGTCAAGAAGAACCCCGGCCGCCGGGTCGTGATCGTGGCCCATTCCTGGGGCACCGTGGCCACCAAGCTGGCCCTGGCCGGCGGCAACGCCGGCGGCGTGGAGATCCCCCCGATCAACCTGGACGGCGCCGAGGTGGAGGAACTGGTGACCCTGGGCTCGCCGCTCGGGCGCGCCGACAACCCCGATATCGCCTTCAACCTGCAGCAATTGGGCGTCAACCTGGCCCCGGGCCGGCCCAAGGTGGTCAAGCACTGGACCAACTTCTACGACCCCGAGGACCCGGTCTCCAACCAGTCGCGCAAGCTGGCCGGCGCCGACAACATCGAGGTGACCAAGTCCGGCTACTGGGCCGACGTCACCGGCATGACCTACCACACCGGCATCTGGCAGAACCCGAAGGTGAACAAGCACGTCTGGGACCAGTTCGTGCGCATCAGCAACCTGCCGCCGCTGCCGCCCAAGCCGGGTCCGGGCGGCCTGCGCCCGATCGACTCCAGCGTGCCCGACGTTGTGGCGGAATACCGCCGCCTGCTGCCCCAGCACTTGCAGGCCAACAAGAAACCCTGGCACACCCGCATCGAGCTGATCCGCAACGCCGAGCCCCAGGGCGGCGACCGCTACCGGGTCAACTGGGCGACCTGGTGCCTGATCGAGAAGGGCCCGGACACCGGCAAGGACTATATGTGCTTCGAGAACGACAGCGTCCTGAGCCTGGGCCAGATCGGCCAGGCGGTGCGGGAAATGAAGGCCGGCCTGCGCTAGACCAGTTCGTCCGGATTCGGGCCGGTCTCGGCCGGCACGCGGTACTGCTCGGTCGCCCACTCGCCCAGATCGATCAGCTTGCAGCGCTCGGAACAGAACGGCCGGAACGCGTTCTCCGGCCGCCACTCGACCGGCTTGCCACAGGTCGGGCAGGCGACGGTCTTGATCTTATTCTCGGTCATTTGAATGCAAAGGGCGGCTTGCGCCGCCCCTGCCTGATCCTGGTATCCGCTTAGACGGAGAAGGACGAACCGCAGCCGCAGGTGGACACGGCGTTCGGGTTGCGGATGACGAACTGGGCGCCTTCCAGGCCCTCGGTGTAGTCGATCTCGGCGCCCATCATGTACTGCATGCTCATGGAGTCGATCAGCAGGGTGACGCCGTTCTTCTCCATGGTGGTGTCGTCGTCGTTCTGCACCTCGTCGAAGGTGAAGCCGTACTGGAAGCCGGAACAGCCGCCGCCGGTCACGAAGACGCGCAGCTTCAGATCAGGGTTGCCTTCCTCGGCGATCAGCTCCTTGACCTTGTTGGCGGCGCTGTCGGAGAAGTTCAGGGGAACGGGCATGTCGGACATGGCTATGACTCCAAATAAATAGTTGAGCAATTATCTCGGTTAATAAGGCCGGCGTCAATCAGGGCGAGACAGGAATCTGGGTCAGGCCCATGTTTTGGTTCCGGCCGCCCGCTTTCGCGGACTTAACATGGCTGTGCCATGTTAGCCTGCGCCGAAACCTGGGCGTACATCGAATTGCATCCCGCATCTCACGGGGAAACGGGTATCTGAGTCAGGCCCAGGTTTTCGGCAAACCCGAACAGTATATTCATATTCTGAACGGCCTGCCCGGCGGCGCCCTTGACCAGGTTGTCGATCACCGACAGGACCACCACGGTGTCGCCGCCCTGGGGCCGGTGCACGGCGATCCGGCACAGGTTGGAGGCACGTACCGAGCGGGTCTCCGGGTGGCCCTTGGCAGGCAGCACGTCGACGAAGTATTCGTCGGCATAGCGCTGCTCGAACAGCGCCTGGAGGTCGATGTCCTTGGTCAGCTTCGCGTACAGCGTGGCGTGGATGCCGCGGATCAGCGGGGTCAGGTGGGGCACGAAGGTCAGGTTGACGTCGTGGCCGGCCATGCGCGCGAGACCCTGGCGGATCTCGGGCTGGTGGCGATGGCCCGGCACGGCGTAGGCCTTGAAGTTGTCGCTGGCCTCGGGGAACAGGGTGTGCACCTCGGCCTTGCGGCCGGCGCCGGAGACGCCGGACTTGCAGTCGGCAACCAGGAAATTGGTGTCGATCGCACCGGCCTCGATCAGTGGCAGGAAGCCCAGTTGCACGGCGGTCGGGTAGCAGCCCGGGTTGGCGATCAGGCGGGCGCCCTTGACCTGGGCGCGGTTGATCTCGGGCAGGCCGTAGACCGCCTCGGGCACCAGGTCCGGGCAGGCATGTTCCATGCCGTACCACTGCGACCAGACGCCGATGTCCTGGATGCGGAAGTCGGCCGCCAGGTCGATCACCTTGACCCCGGCGTCGAGCAGTTCGCGGGTCTGCTGCATCGCCACGCCGTTCGGGGTGGCGAAGAAGACCACGTCGCAGTCCTTGAGCGGGGCCTCGTCGGGCGTGGAGAAGGCCAGGTCGAGACGGCCACGCAGGGACGGGAACATCTCCCAGACCTTCATGCCGGCCTCCTTGCGGGAGGTGATGGCGGTGATTTCGACCTCGGGGTGCTGGGCCAGGAGCCGCAGCAGTTCGACGCCGGTGTAGCCGGTACCGCCGACGATGCCTGCCTTGATCATTGGGTAGTCCTTTCGAAAATCCGATTACGCGATGATAGCCATAAAAAAAGCCGCCTGACGGCGGCTTTTTCTGGTCCAGGCGATTAACGCTTGGAGAACTGCTTGCGCCGGCGGGCCTTGTGCAGACCGACCTTCTTACGCTCGACCTCGCGGGCATCGCGGGTCACCAGACCGGCGGCCTTGAGGGACGGCTTGAAGCCGGCATCGAACTCGATCAGGGCGCGGGTGATGCCGTGACGGACGGCGCCGGCCTGGCCGGACTCGCCACCGCCGTGGACGTTGACCATGATGTCGACGCTGTCGGCGCGATCAACCAGCTTGAGCGGCTGACGCACGATCATGCGGCCGGTTTCGCGGGCGAAGTACTCGTCCAGGGGCTTGCCGTTGACGACGATCTTGCCGGAGCCGGACTTGAGGAAGACGCGGGCCACCGAGCTCTTGCGACGACCGGTGCCATAGTAGAAATTGCCAATCATGTTCTATTCCTCAGATGTCCAGGACTTGCGGCTGTTGGGCGGTGTGCGGGTGCTCGCCACCGGCGTACACCTTCATCTTCTTGATCATGGCGTAGCCCAGGGGACCCTTGGGCAGCATGCCCTTGACGGCCTTTTCCAGGGCGCGGCCGGGATGCTTGTTCTGCATGTCGCCGTAGTTGGTCGCGTAGATGCCGCCCGGGTAGCCGGAGTGACGGTAATACACCTTGTCCAGGGCCTTGTTGCCGGTCACACGCATCTTCTCGGCGTTGATCACGACGATGTAGTCGCCGGTGTCGCAGTGAGGCGTATAGATGGGCTTGTGCTTGCCGCGCAGACGATGAGCGATCTCGGCAGCCATACGGCCGAGCACCTTGTCGGTGGCATCCACCACGAACCAGCCGCGCTGGACTTCATGCGACTTAGCGGAAAACGTTTTCATGATTCGGTCCTGAATATGGACCCAAGACGATACTTGGGCCGGGTATTACGGAAAGGCGCGGATTTTATGGGATATTTCTCGGCTGTGTCAAACCTGATTGGCCCGCGCCGGCAAACCCCGGATAATCCTGCCCTCTTGCAGAGGAGAAAAGCACATGAAAGCACGCGTGAAATGGGTCGAGGGCATGGCCTTCATGGCCGAGGCCGACAGCGGCCACGCCATCGTCATGGACGGCGCGCCGGACATCGGCGGCCGCAACCTCGGGCCGCGCCCGATGGAGATGGTCCTGATGGGCGCCGGCGGCTGCACCTCCATCGATGTGGTGATGATCCTGCAGAAGAGCCGCCAGGACGTCACCGACTGCCAGGTGGTGCTGGAGGCGACCCGCGCCGACGACCATCCCAAGGTGTTCACCAAAATCCACTTCCACTTCGTGGTCAAGGGCCGCAACCTGAAGCCGGAAACCGTGGAACGGGCGATCAAGCTGTCGGCGGAGAAATATTGCTCGGCCACCATCATCCTGGCCAAGACGGCCGCAGTGACGCACGACTTCGAGATCGTCGAAGTGCAGTGACGAGTGACGGGAACAGCGTAACCAGAAAGGCGTGACAAAAATCAGCGCACGGGTCGGGCGCGACACCTGTCACGCCTTTGCGTCACGCCTCTTCGTCACGCCCTTGCGTCACGCATTTGCCACCCCAGGCCCGGCCATCGGCGACGATGGCCAGGAGGCGATCGATGTTCGGATGCTTGCCCGGGTTGGCGCGGGCGTCGAGGGTGTGCTCCGCGTACATGATCAGGCCGGCCTCCGCCGCCGCCCGGTCGAGCTTGCCGAACCGCTCCAGCAGGTAGGCATACACCTTCAACGAACCCTGGCTGCCGGGCTTGTTCTCCACCCGCGCCGTCTCGCCATCGGGCCCGGTCAGTTCGATGCCGGACAGGTGGCCCACCTCCGGCAACCCGGCCAACACTTCGGCGAAGCTCATAGGTAGTACGCCGTCTTGGTCATCAGCTTGGACGACAGTTTCATGGCCATCTTCACCGGCAGGGGCAGGTCGGCGCCGCCATGTTCGATGGCGGTCTCGGCATGCTTGATCTCGTCGGCCTTCATCTGCTCGACGATGGCCCGGCTCTTGGCATCCTGCTCGGGCAGCGAGGCCAGGTGGCTGTCCAGGTGACCTTCGACCTGGCGCTCGGTCTCGGCCAGGAAGCCCAGGTTCCACTTGTCGCCCAGGGCACCGGCCAGGACGCCGAGGCCGAACGATCCGGCATACAGGACCGGATTCAGGAAGCTCTTGCGGCTACCCAGTTCGCCCAGGCGCTTTTCGCACCAGGCCAGGTGCTCGGTCTCCTCGTCGCTGGCCTCGACCAGGGCCTGGGCGGCCTCCGGGTTGCGCGCGGTCAGGGCCTGGCCCTGGTAGAGGGCCTGGGCACAGACCTCGCCGCTGTGGTTGACCCGCATCAGGCCGGCGGCATGGCGCTTTTCCGCCTCGGACAGTTCGGCCTCGTCGAGACCGGCATCGGGATAGGGCCGGCGGCTGGCGGCGGCCGCGAAGACCGTGCGCAGGGCCTTGTCGAGGTTGATGATCAGGGCATCGGGGATGGGCAGCATGGCGACCTCCTAAACGTCTATCTCGCTGATTATACGTCGCCACCCCAGCGCGGCAGCAGATCGTTGGCGACACCCACCTGGTCGAGCACCCGCGCGACCACGAAGTCGACCACCTGGCCGACCGTTTCCGGCCGGTGGTAGAAGCCCGGATTGGCCGGCAGGATGGTGGCGCCGGCCTCGGCCAGCTGGGTCATGTTTCTCAAGTGGATGAGCGAGAACGGCGTCTCCCTGGGCACCAGGATGAGCGGCCGTTTTTCCTTCAGCATGACGTCGGCGGCCCGCTCGATCAGGTTGTCGGCCAGGCCGTGGGCGATGGCGGCCAGGCTGCCCATGGTGCACGGGCAGACCACCATGGCGTCGGCCGGGTTGGACCCGGAAGCGGCCGGGGCGAACCACTCCTTCTCGCCGTAGACATGCAGGTCGCCGGGCTGGCGCGCCGTCAGCAGGGCGGCGAGTTCCCTGCCGTCGCCCGGCAGGGCCAGGTCGAGTTCCTGCCGAGCGACGATGCGGGCGGCCTGGGAGATCAATAGGTCGACCCGGCAGCCGGCGGCGAGCAGGCATTCGAGCAGGCGCAGGCCGTAGTGCATGCCGGAGGCGCCGGTCCAGGCGAGTGTGATTCTCTTCATTTCGCTTTCTCCAGCAGACCGGCCACCACCAGGCCGTTGACCAGGCCGGACAGCCAGGCGGCGCCCAGGAACACGGCCAGCAAGGGTATCAGGTTGACGCCCGGCATCAGCCAGGTGGCGACCACGCTCAACTGGGCGCCGATATGGGCGAAGGCCGCCAGCACCGACAGGCCGACCGGACCGAACAGGCGCCGGGGCAGGCGCACCAGCAGGGCCAGGACGAACAGGCTGGCCAGCCCCCCGGCCAGGCTCATGACGAAGGTCGGGGTCAGGAAGGTACCCAGGGCCAGGCCGCCGGCGACGATGCGCAGGAGGGATACCCAGACCGCCGCGCGCCAGCCGAACCGGTACAGCACCACCAGGGTAACGATGTTCGCAAGGCCCGGCTTCACCCCCGGCAGGGGCAAGGGAATGGCCGCCTCGGCCAGGGTCAAGCCGACCGCCGCCGCCGCCAGGGTGGCGATGCGGCGGTCCTCGTCGGTGACCGTGAGGCTAATAGTTGAGGGAGTCATAGCGGACGACGCCCCGTTCGACGCTGACCCGGTTGGGCAGGCAGATGGCGACCTGGCCGGGCATCAGCCAGCCCTGCCTGACGCAGACCTGGTGCGGACCGGGGTCGGCCTTGACGCGCACCCGTCCCGACTTGATCTCGACCAGGGTATCACCCAGGGGCCCCGGCACGGCGATCTCGCGGTCGAGCCGGGGCGTGGTGTCCAGGAAGACCCTGCCGCCCTGCTTGATCAGGACGCGGTCGCCGCCGCTGCCGTGGTTCCAGAGCAGGAGTATGACCGCTGCGCCGGCCGCCAGCACCAACCAGTCGCCCGGCCGCAGCAGGGCCAGGGCATGCCAGCGGATCAAGGCAATTCCCGATGCCGCACCAGCACCTGATGGCCGGCGTGGAAGCGCTCGGCCAGGGTCTCGGCGAACCAGACCGAACGGTGCTGGCCGCCGGTACAGCCGAGCGCCACGGTGAAATAGCTGCGGTTGTCCTCGATGTAGGCGGGCAGCCACTTCGCGACATAGGCGCGGATGTCCTCCAGCATGGCCAGCACGGGCGGCTGGCCGCGCAGGAACTCGATCACCGGGGCATCGCGTCCGGTCAGGGGGCGCAACTCCGGGCAATAGTGCGGATTGGGCAGGCAGCGGACATCGAACACCAGATCGGCGTCGAGCGGGATGCCGTGCTTGAAACCGAACGACTGGAACACCAGGGTGAAGGCGGCGCTCTTCAGGGCGCAGAACTCCTTGATCCAGGCGCGCAGGCTGTTGGCCGAAAGGTCGCTGGTGTCGAGCGGATGGGCCAGCCGGCGCAGGGGCGCCAGGATGTCGCGCTCGGCCCGGATGCATTCCTGCAGCGACAACTCGCCGGTGTTCAGGGGGTGCCGGCGGCGGGTCTCGGAGAAGCGCTTCACCAGGGTATCTTCCTTGGTCTCCAGGAAGATCACCTTCAGCTCGAGTTCGCCGCGCAGGCGGGCCATGTCCTCGGGCAGCCTGGCCAGGCTGGTGGCGCTGCGGGCGTCGATGCTGACCGCCAGCTCGTTGCAGCCGGTCGGGCGCAGATGCCCGACCACCGCGGGCAACATGTCGGCCGGCAGGTTGTCGATGCAGTAGTAGCCGGCGTCCTCCATGGCCTTGAGGGCCACGCTCTTGCCGGAGCCGGACAGGCCGCTGATGACCACCAGCTTCATCACTCGACCCCGAAATCCGGGTCCATCATCATCGCCCGCTGGCGCTCGGCGAACTCCTCGGCGCTGTTGAAGCCGCGCAGGCGCATGATGTGGTTGCGCACTGCGACCTCGACCAGGACCGCCAGGTTGCGGCCGACCGCCACCGGGATGCGCACCTCGGGCACCGCCACGCCCAGGATTTCCCGGCTCTCCGCCTTCATGTCCAGGCGATCGACGGTGTGCCACTTCTCGGCCGGGGTGAGGTGGATGATCAGCTTGACGTTCTTCTTCAGCTTGACCGCGGTCTCGCCGAACAGGCGGCGGATGTTCAGGACGCCCAGGCCGCGCACCTCCATGAAGTCGCGCAGCAGGACCGGGCAGCGCCCTTCCAGGGTGTCGTGGGCGATGGCATAGACCTCCAGAGCGTCGTCGGCGATCAGGCGGTGGCCGCGGGTGATCAGCTCCAGGGCCAGTTCGCTCTTGCCCACCGAGGGATCGCCGGTAATCAGGACGCCCAGGCCGAGCACCTCCAGGAACACCCCGTGCATGATGGTCGAGGGCGCCAGGGCCTGGGTGATGATGTGGCTGAGCACCTGCATCAGGTAAGGGCTCTGCTCCGGCGTCGTGAACAAAGGCGTCTCGGTGCGCTCGGCGGCTTGCACCAGGGGCTCCGGCACGTCCTCGCCGTTGGCCACCACGACGGCGGCCAATTCGGTCGAAAAGAGGTTGTCGATGGCCCGGCTCAGGCTGTCGGCGTCGAGCTTGCGCAAGTAGTCCATCTCCGCGCAGCCGAGCACCTGGACCCGGTTCGGGTGGACGAAATTGAGGTGGCCGATCAGGGCCAGGGTGGGCTTCTGGACCGTCTCCGAGGTCAGCCTGCGGCTGCCGCCGGAGTGCCCCGCCAGCCAGGTCAGTTGGAGCTGGTCGCTGGCCCGGCCGAACAAATCCTCGACCGTAACGTAGTTGATCAGGGAGTCCATTCCCGGATCAGGGTATACAGGCTGTTCGCATCGGGGGCGGCACGCAATTTTTCGCGCATATCCTTCTCGCTGAACATCTGGGCCAGCTCGGCCAGGATCTGCAGATGCAGGTCGGAGGCCGCGGCGGGTGCCAACAGGATGAACAGGAGGTCGACCGGCAGGCTGTCCGGAGCGTCGAAATCGATCGGTGCCTTCATGCGGATGAAGGCGCAGGCGGTTTCCTTGAGCCCCTTGATGCGGCCGTGCGGGATGGCGATGCCGTGGCCGAGTGCGGTGGAACCGAGCTTCTCGCGCGAGAACAGGCTCTCGAACACCTCGGTGGCGGACACACCCTCGCTGGACTGCATGGCCTGGCCGGCCAGCTCGAACAAACGCTTCTTGCTGCCGGCCTCCAGTTCCAGAAGAACGTTGGCCGGCTTGAGCAATTTCGATATGAGATTCATGGCGTATTCCGGCGCCCCGCCCACAGGCGGGGCGCATCTTCAAGCTATTCGACGGCCTGGCGCTTCAGGTCGTTACCGTGGCCGCTGATCTTTTCCTTGTGCTTGACCACCTGGCGGTCGAGCTTGTCGACCAGGACATCGATGGAGGCATACATGTCGGGCTCGATGGCCTCGACGTGGATGTCCTTGCCGGCGGTGTGCAGGCTCACCTCGGCCTTGTGCTTGAGCTTCTCCACGGTCAGGGTGACGGAGACATCGATGACGTGATCGAAATGGCGGGTGACCCGCTTGAGCTTTTCTTCCACATAGCCACGGATGGCGGGGGTCACTTCGAGATGATGACCGGTGATGTTGAGGTTCATAAAAGCTCCTGATTGATAGGGCAAGTCACAGCGACTTGCGTTGGTTGGCGGGAGGGATGTTCATCTGCTCCCGGTACTTGGCCACGGTCCGGCGCGCCACCACGAAACCCTGTTTGCTCAGCATCTCGGAAATCGCGCTGTCTGACAATGGCCCGGAACGGTCCTCGGCTTCGACGAACTGCCTGAGCAAGGCCTTGATGGCGGTGCTCGACGCCGCGCCACCGGCCTCGGTGGCCAGGGCATTGCCGAAGAAATACTTGAATTCGTAGAGGCCCCTGGGCGTCATCATATACTTCTGGTTGGTGACGCGGGAAATGGTCGATTCGTGCAGACCGACCGATTCGGCGATCTCGCGCAACACCAGCGGCCGCATCGCCACCTCGCCGTGCTCGAAGAACATGCGCTGGCGGTCGACGATGGCCTGGGACACCTTGAGGATGGTCTGGAAGCGCTGCTGGACGTTCTTGATCAGCCAGCGCGCCTCCTGCATCTGGCCCGACAACTGGCCGCCGCCGCCCCGGTTCTGGCGCAGGATGTTGGCGTAGACCTCGTTGATGCGCAGCTTGGGCATGGCCTCCGGGTTCAGGCTGACGATCCATTCGCCCTTCACCTTGCGCACGAACACGTCGGGCACCACGTACTGGGTGCGGCCGGAGTCGAAACTGGCGGCCGGACGCGGATTGAGCGAGGTGATGAGCTGGCGCACGGCGATGAAATCGCGGTCGTCGGCGATGCCGAGCAGGCGCTTGATCTTGCCGTATTCGCGTTCGGCCAGGAGGTCGAGATGGCGCGCCACCAGCGCCCTGGCCTCGGCCAGATAGGGCGTATCGGCCGGCAATTCGTTCAACTGCAGGAGCAGGCTCTCGCCCAGGTCGCGGGCGCCGACCCCGGGCGGGTCCATGCTTTGCAGCAGGCGCAGGGCGGTGAGGAGTTCGTCCTCCTCCACCTCCATCTCTTCCGGCAGCATGGCCACCAACTCTGCCAGGCTGGTGCTCAGGTAACCGTCTTCGTCGAGCGCCTCGATCATCAGCGCCACCAGGCCGTGGTCGCGCACCGTCAGCGGCATCATGGCCAGTTGGTCGAGCAGGTGCTGGCGCAGGCCCAGGCTACCCTCGTCGCTCTGCTGATAGCCGCGCCGCTCGTCATCGTCGTCGTCGTCGGAACCACCCGAGGACACGTGGCGGTCACCCCAGGCCATCTCGTCGTAGACGGCATCGGCAACATCCTGGTTGCTGGTTTCCTGGGTACCCGCCTCGTCGGCCCCGCTCGGCTCCTCCCCGCCCATGCCGGCCTCGTCGGCCCGCTCCAGCATGGGATTCTCCTGGAGCATCTGGGCGATCTCCTGGTTCAGCTCCTGGGTGGACAGTTGCAGCAGCCGGATCGACTGCTGCAATTGCGGCGTCAGCGCGAGCTGATGGGATAGTTTGAGTTGCAGGCTTTGCTTCATCGAAGCCGGGGGGATCGCGTCAGGGACATTGTGTGGTTAAAGGCGGAAATGCTCGCCCAAATAAACCTTGCGAACGCTTTCATTATAAATGATCTCGTCGGCACCGCCCGACGCCAGCACCCGGCCTTCGTTGAGAATGTAGGCGCGGTCGCAGATACCCAGGGTTTCGCGGACGTTGTGGTCGGTGATGAGGACGCCGATACCGCGCTCGGTCAGGAAGCGGATGATCTTCTGGATGTCGATCACCGAGATCGGGTCGATGCCGGCGAACGGCTCGTCGAGGAGGACGAAGCTGGGCTGCATGGCCAGGGTGCGGGCGATCTCGACCCGGCGCCGCTCGCCGCCGGACAGGCTGATCGCCTCGTGATCGCGCAGATGACCGATGTTCAGATCCTGGAGCAGGTAGTCCAGGTGCTCGGCGACGCCGTCCGGGTCGAATCCCTTCAACTCCAGCACCGCGGCGATATTCTCGGCCACCGTCAGCTTGCGGAAGATGGAGGCCTCCTGGGGCAGGTAGCCGAGGCCCAGGCGGGCACGCTGGTAGACCGGCAG
>JAAXVP010000363.1 GCA_013335435.1 Thiobacillus sp.
GTTGGATGTCCTCGCCGTCGGCCAGGGTCTCGCCGTCGTGGTGCGCACCGCGGCACATACCCTGGTCTACGATACCGGGCCGCGTTATGCCTCCGGCGAGGATGCCGGCGCCCGCGTCGTGGCGCCGTTCCTGTTCGGCCAGGGCATAGGCCGTCTGGATGGCCTGGTGGTTTCGCACGAGGACGCCGACCACAGCGGCGGCACCCGCTCCCTGCTGGCCAGCCATGCCCCGGCCTGGCTGCTCTCGTCGGCGCCGTTGCCGGGTGCCCGGCGCTGTGTCGAGGGACAGTCCTGGCAGTGGGACGGGGTGCGTTTCGATATCCGGCATCCGCCGGCGCGCTATTACAGCCAACCGGGTTTTCCCGAAAACGACCTGAGTTGCGTGCTGAGGATCGCCGGGCCGCACGGTTCGGCCCTGCTGACCGGCGACATCGGCCGGCTGGGCGAATTGAGCCTGCTGGAGCTGGCGCGCGGCAGGCTGCATGCCGATGTCCTGGTGGTGCCGCATCACGGCAGCGGCGGTTCGTCCATGGCGGCCTTCGTCGCGGCGGTGAATCCGAAAATCGCCGTGTTCTCGGTCGGCTGGCGCAACCGCTTCGGCCACCCCGATCCCGTCGTCCTGGCGCGCTACCGGGATGGTCATGCCGAGCTCCGGCGCACCGACCTGGAAGGGGCTTTGAGCCTGGATTCGACGGGTTCGTTGATACCGGTTCGGGCGGCTCGCATGACGGAAAAACGCTATTGGCACACTGGGCAGGGCTTGACAACGGGACCGTAATCCACAGTTGTCACGCCACCGTGCCGGTACGGTCACGTAGACCGTTGATGGAATTGGGAAAATTCGTAACCAATTGAATATTAAGGAATATGGCTTTGGCCCAAAAAATGGCCTGAAGTATAGAAACCCAATCGGGACAGCTATTTAGCCTATGTGTGCAGCGTTTATGCACAGTGTTATCCACAGCTTCTGTGGATAACCCCGTCGACAGCTTGAGTAAGCCGGTCAAAAGGCCTAGACCCTATGCCGTGTATGGCCGTATGGTTCATTCGGACGGGATTTAGGGGTATAGTTGACCGTTCCCGGCGGCGCGTGCCGCCGAATTTGTTTATTGGTGAACGAGCCATGTCACAGCACCTGATGCAGACCTATGCCCGCCAACCCATCGCCTTCACGCACGGCGAAGGCGTCTGGCTTTACGACGAGAACGGCGACAAGTACCTGGACGCGGTCGCCGGCGTGGCCGTGACCGGCCTCGGCCATGGCCATCCGGTCCTGGCCAGGGCCTTGTGCGAGCAGGCCGGCAAGCTGATCCATACCTCCAACCTGTACCGCATCCCGAAACAGGAAGAGCTGGCCGACCGCCTGTGCGCCCTGTCCGGTCTCGACCGGGCCTTCTTCTGCAACTCCGGTGCCGAGGCCAACGAGGCGGCGATCAAGCTGGCGCGCCTGCACGGCCACAACCGGGGCATCGACAACCCGGCCATCGTGGTCATGGAAAAGAGCTTCCACGGCCGCACCATGGCGACCCTGTCGGCGACCGGCAACCGCAAGGTCCAGGCCGGCTTCGAGCCGCTGGTCGGCGGCTTCGTGCGGGTGCCGTTCGGCGATGCCGAGGCCGTGGCCAAGCTGGCCGAGCACCACAACAACATCGTCGCCGTCCTGGTCGAGCCCTACCAGGGCGAGGGCGGCGTGCAGATTCCCCAGGCCGACTATCTCGACCGCCTGCGCGCCATCTGCGACGGCAACGAATGGCTGCTCATGCTGGACGAGGTGCAGACCGGCATCGGCCGCACCGGCAAGTGGTTCGCCTTCCAGCATTCGCAAAGCCTGCCCGACGTGATGACCCTGGCCAAGGGCCTGGGTTCCGGCGTGCCGGTGGGCGCTTGCCTGGCGCGCGGCGTCGCGGCCGAGGTGTTCACGCCCGGCAAGCACGGCTCCACTTTCGGCGGCAATCCGTTCGCCTGCACGGCGGCGTTGACCACCCTGGCGGTGATGGAATCCGACAACCTGCTCGGCAATGCGAGCGAGATCGGCGCCTTCATCGTCGATACCCTGAGGCGCGAACTGGGCCAGGTGCCCGGCGTCAAGGAAGTGCGCGGTCAGGGCCTGATCATCGGCGTCGAACTGGATCGGCCCTGCGGCGATCTGGTCAAGATGGCCCTGGCCGAGAAACTGCTCATCAACGTGACCGCGGACAACGTGGTGCGGCTGATACCGCCCCTGGTGATGAACCGGGAGGAGGCGGCCCTGCTCACCGACAAGCTGGCCGCGCTGATCTGGGCCTTCCTGAACTGAGGTCGCCATGGCCGTGAAGCATTATCTACAGTTCCGCGACCTGGCGCGGGACGAGTACGACTACCTGTTCCATCGCACCGCGGTGATCAAGGAGCGTTTCAGTCGCTATCAGCCCTATCACCCGCTGGCCGACCGCACCCTGGCGATGATCTTCGAGAAGAGCTCGACCCGCACCCGGCTGTCCTTCGAGGCCGGCATGCACCAGCTCGGCGGCAGCGCGATCTACCTGAACACCCGCGACACCCAGCTGGGCCGGGGCGAGCCGGTCGAGGACGCCGCCGAGGTGATCTCGCGCATGGTCGACATCGTCATGATCCGCACCTTCGAGCAGGAGATCATCGAGCGTTTCGCCAGCCATTCGCGCGTGCCGGTGATCAACGGCCTGACCAACGAATACCACCCGTGCCAGATCCTGGCCGACATCTACACCTACATCGAGACGCGCGGCTCCATCCAGGGCAAGACCGTGGCCTGGATCGGCGACTCCAACAACATGTGCAACACCTGGTTGCAGGCGGCCGAGATCCTCGACTTCAACGTCCACGTCTCGACCCCGCCCGGCTACGAGGTGGAGCCGGAGCGCGCCAACCTGTACGGCACCGACCACTACGAGTCCTTCGCCGACCCGATGGACGCCTGTCGCGACGCCGACCTGGTCACCACCGACGTCTGGACCAGCATGGGCTTCGAGGCCGAGAACGCGGTGCGCCAGAAGGCCTTCGCCGACTGGCGGGTCGATGCCGACATGATGCGCGTGGCCAGGTCCGACGCCTTGTTCATGCACTGTCTGCCGGCGCACCGGGGCGAGGAGGTCGATGCCGAGGTGATCGACGGCCCGCAATCGGTGGTCTGGGAAGAGGCGGCCAACCGCCTGCACGCCCAGAAGGCCCTGATGGAATATCTGTTGTTGGGGCGTGTCGACGCTTAGGTTGAGGTCAGAATCTCGGTGAATAACGGTTGCTCCCTCACCCCTGCCCCTCTCCCAGAGGGCGAGGG
>JAAXVP010000078.1 GCA_013335435.1 Thiobacillus sp.
GTCTGCAAGCCGTCATGTCCGCCCCCTCTCCCCCAGCCCCTCCCCCTCGAGGGGGGAGGGGTGCACGGCAGTGCGGGTGAGGGTGGGGGCCATGGGTGTTCGATCGAATCGAAATCCCGCCTGGTTCTCGCGACAGATTCCCCCTGACCCGGTTGGTCACGGGAACGGCGTCATCAAACGTCGACCACGCAGCGCGCCAGCCAGCGCTTGCCCTGCTGCTCGACCTTGAGCTCGGTGAGGGTGGCGCCCTTGACCTCGGTGCCGCGCTCGGCGCCCTTCTTCCAGGGCATGCCCCAGGCCTCGCCGGTGTAGTGGTCGCCCGCGCGCTTCAGCTCGAAGCTGCCCAGCACCAGCTTGGCCATGTGGGCCAGGCCGAGCAGGCGGTTGAGCCACTCGACCAGGGCCAGTTCGCGGTCCGGTTCGTCGAATTCGACGTGCACCCGGCGTTCCGGCAGGACCAGGGAGGGGTGGGTCATGACCGCGAACATGGCGCTGGCGGCATACTCGAAGGCCGCCTCGGGGGTCTTGCCCCAGGCCTCGATGCCGATGTCGGCCTCGTGGTCGAAGTATTTGTAGTGTCCGAACATGGGGGTTCCGGTGCGACGGGCTCAGAAGCCGCCGATGTAGGCGTAGCCGTCGTTTTGCAGCTTGATCAGGCGGGTGTAGCCGTCGTGCACGATGGCGACGCCGGGCAGGACGTCGGCCGGCTTCCAGCCCTTGCTCTTCATGGCGCTGTGGCAGATCTCGACGCCGACGCCGAGGTCGATCAGGTCCTGGACGATCTTGGCGTTGGGGTTGACGGCGAAGGGGTCGCCGGTGGCGCTCTGGTAGGTCTCGTCCTTGAGCAGCATGAAGGCGGCGTCGCCGTGCAGGACCAGGTGGGCATCGACCTGGCCGGGCGCCACGCCCTGTTTGCGGAAGGCCTCGAACAGGCCGCGGGCGTAGTACAGGCCCTTGGAGATGCCGGCGGCGATCTCGTCGCTATGGATGTCGTAGACGACCCGGTAATGGCCGCCCGGTTCGACCTTCACCATGGGGCGCGCGTCGCCGGCCTCCGCCGCCTGGGCGACGGGGGCCAGGGTGGCCAGGGCCAGCAGGGTGGCCAGGGCGGCATGCAGCAGGATACGCATCGGGGTTCTCCTAGTCGGTTGCTGCCGGTCCGATCGGGATGGCAGCCTGACCGGCACACATTGTGCCATCCAGTCGGTTGGATGCCGGCGCGAAAAGTTCGTTCGCGGCCGTTGCCGCCTCTTCTGGCCGGTCAGACCAGCCCGGCCGCCCGCAGTTCGGCCTTGATGTAGGCGTAGTAGATCGGCGCGGCGATCACCCCGGCCAATCCGAAGGCCGCCTCCATGGTCAGCATGGCCAGCAGCAGTTCCCAGGCCCGGGCGGAGATACGGCCACCGACGATGCGGGCGTTCAGGAAGTATTCGAACTTGTGGATGATGACCAGGTAGCCCAGCGAGGCCAGCGCCACATGGGGCGAATGGGCCAGGCTCACCACCACGATCACGATATTCGAGATCAGGTTGCCGATCACCGGCAACAGGCCGGCGACGAAGGTGAGGGCGATCATGGTCTTGGTCAGGGGCAGCTGTACGCCGAACAGGGGCAGCACGGCCGCCAGATAGATGGCGGTGAAGACGGTGTTGATCAGCGAGATGCGCACCTGGGCGAACACGATGCCCCGGAATGCCTCGGCCAGGCGGGCGGCGCGCTCGGCCAGGGCCGCCGCGAGCGGACGCGGCGAATCGCTCCCGACCGTCGCCTGGATCGCGACCATGGCCCCGATCACCAGCCCGACCAGGATATGCGCCAGGGTCAGGGCGGCCTCCTTGCCGACGATCTGCACCTCGCCGGCGTGTTCCCGCAGCCAGGTGACCACCAATCGCTTCACTTCGTCGACGCTGCTCGGGATATAGGAAATCAGCCAGGCCGGCAGGGATTCGCGCGAGTTTTCCAGGATTTCAGCCAGCTTGGTCGCCAGGTTGGCGAGACGCCCGGCATCGCCGAAGAAACCGATGGCCAGGGTCAGGACCAGGACCAGCGCACCGACCACCAGTGCGGCGAAGAACACCGCCACCACCAGCTTTGCCCGCTGGTGGGAAAGCCGTTTCGCCAGCATGGGCGCGGTCAGGTGCACCAGTTCGAAGACCAGCAGGCCGGCCAGCAAGGCCGGCAGCAGATGGAGATACAGCACCAGGAACAGGGCCGCCACGGCGATGATCCAGGTAGAACGGGTGACGGTCATCGAAGGCATGGCGTTTCGCTGTCCGCTCAGTCGGGCATCGGTTTCAGCAACATTCCTCTTCCAGTTGCGCCAGCAGCCTCATGGCTTCTTCGTCGTCCCAGGTCTCGAACAGTTCGCGCACCTGGTTGATGTTGGAGTGGATCAGGAACAGGTCGTCGGGCCTGGGGCCGGAGCCGCCATCCCGCTTCTTCATGAAATATTGCCAGAACACGTTGCCGTGTCCGGGGATGGCCATGTGCCGGTCGATGCAGGCCATGACCCGGCTGGCGTTGCCGTCGCAGTCGATGCCTTTGAAGCTTATATAGCGGTCGGTGCTCGGTTGCTTGCAGTCGCAGCCTTGGGGCATGGCGAGTTCCTATGTGCTCGAATTCAAGAGAACTTTATCCCGAATTGCGGCAAACCGCGATCCGCGCCCCACGAAAAGCGGGCGAATCCCGGCGTGGCCGGCTTATTTCAGGTTGTTGGAGGCGAACAGCAATACCTTGCCACCGGCAAAGCTGACATGCACCGAGCGCGATTCGTTGCCCCAGACGCAGCTGCGCAGGCCCATCATGTCGTCGCACTTGTCGGGTTTGCCGATGGTCTGGACGACTTCGTCGTAAGGCATGCCCACGGCGATCTTGTTGTAGTTCTCGACGGTCAGTCTGGAACAGCCGAGCAGGGCCAGCAGCAGGGTCAGGCCGATCAGGGTTTTCAATTTCATGATGTGTCCGGGAATGGGTTGGACGAAGGTGGAACCGGCCGCGCGCCGGCAACCGGAGATGGGACTCGCGTTGCGGTGCGGGCATTCAGGGGGAACACTACCTCAATTCCAGCCGGACTTGTAATCACGGCGTGGCCCGCATCCGGGTTTGGCAGAGCGCGGCGTCGGGTTGAATTTGCCTGATTCATCAAAATCGATTTCAAACCGGCATGTTTTTGCGCAAGCCATCTATGCGAAAAGGGTCTATTGGTTATAAATTCATGTATCGGGACCGGGCCGTCGGGAGGGCGGAATGAAACGCAAAGCGATGCTCATTGGATTGGCGGTGATGGCGAGCATGCCCGGCTGGGCGATGGCAGCCGGCGCCAACAAGTCAGCCAGCGCGGCCCATCCGTATTCCCGCAGCGCGGAGACGACCGCAGCGACACACGCCAAGCCGGAATCCAGCGCCCTGCAGACGGCATGGAACCGGGCGGAGGTTGCGGAGGCTTCGCCGGGCAAGATGTCAGCGCTACGTGTCCAGATGAAGGACGTGCTGAGGAGCGCGAGCTACGGCCCGGCCGACAAGCCGGCCGCCGACCGCCGGGGCTGGAAGTTGGAAATGCTGGAGGGCAATGCCTCGGCGTATGACGGCGGCGATCCCAGGCTGCGCCAGGCCAAGCCTGTCGGCGTGGCTGTCCGGCTCAATTTCTGAACTTCGAGTGGCCGTGTTCCGACCGGGGCGCGGCCGATTCAGCGGTAATTCTCGGCCACCGCGGTTTCCACCAAGTCCTTCAGTTGCGCGAAGCCGAAGCTGGGCATGGGGCGGCCGTTGACGAAGAACTCCGGGGTCATGGTGACGTTGAGCGACTTGGCGTCCTCCATGTCCTGGGTGATGTTGGCGACGATCTCCGGCGAGTTCATGTCCTGCCGGACCCGGTCGAGATCCAGGCCGACGCCGGCGATGGCATCCCAGACCCGGTCGGCCTGCACGCGGTGATCCTGCACCCAGTTGTCCTGGGTGGCGAACAGCGCCGCCAGCGTTTCGAAGTATTTCCCCTGCTTGCGGGCGGCTTCCATGATCCTGACCACGTCGAGCGAACCTTCGTGGAACGGCGCGTGGCGCAAGACGACACGGACCTGGCCGGGGTGGGCGGCCATCAGTTGCTTGACGAAGGGGTAGAAGTCCCGGCAGGTGCCGCAGGCGGGGTCGAAGAAATCGACGATCGTTACCTTGGCCTCGGCGGGGCCTTCGGTGGGTGAATACGCGCGCAGCAGGTTGGACGGGTTCTGCGCCACGGCCTCGGTGGACTCCGCCTGTTTCTGGCCGGTGTAGAAAAGCGTGCCGGCCACGAAGACCAGCAACAGGACGATGGCGGAAACGATGAACAGGGTCTTCTGCTTCATGGGGATACCTTATTTCGATGCGTTGACATGGGTCAGCGCGAGCAGCGCGACGACGGCCGAAAAGGCCAGGACGGAGAGCAGCGGGATATTGATGAAGCCGAGCCACGAGATGGACACCTCGCTGCACGGTACCCCGCGGACGCAGGGGCGGATGCTCTCCGGGATCACGCCCAGGACCAGCAGCCAATGGAACACCGCGAAGGCCCAGCCCACCAGCGCCAGCGGCAGGGTGTAGCGGACCACGCGGGGGTCGAGGGGAAACAACCCGAAGGGCAGGATCAGCGCCAGCGGGAACATGAAGATGCGCTGCCACCAGCACAGCTCGCAGGGCGCCAGCTTCATCACCTCGCTGAAGAACAGGGCGCCCAGCACCGAGGCGGCGGCGATCAGCCAGGCCAGGAAGGCCGGGGTCCAGGCCGGGTCGGTGGTGGCCTCGGGCGCGGCGGGAGTGGAGTCGGGGCGGGTCTGCATCCCGCTATTGTCGCGGTAAAGCGCGGGGGTGGGTAGCCCGGGCGGCGTCGTCGGCCTTCAGGTACGGGTAACCTGATCGCGACGATGGCCTCGTCCTGGTGTAGGCCGTGGCCACCGAACATGGCGCTGGCATGCCCACTAGCTAACCCAGCTTTTTTATGTGTTCCAGCATCGCCGCGGCATGGCCCTCGGCCGTGACGCCGTAGAGCGCCTCGACGATACGGCCCTGCTTGTCGATGAGGAAGGTGGAACGCACGATGCCCATCTTCTTCTCGCCGTTCTTTTCCCTTTCCTGCCAGACGCCGTAGCGTTGGCAGAGGCTGCCGTCGGTGTCGGCGAGGAGGTCGACGCCAAGGCCGAATTTGGCGATGAAGGCCTGGTGGCTTGCGCAGGAATCCCGGCTGACGCCGAGGACCACGGTGTCCAGGGCGGCGAAGTCGCCCGCCAGGGCCGTGAACTGGTTCGCCTCGATGGTGCAGCCCGGTGTGTCGTCCTTGGGATAGAAGTACAGGATCACGTTCTTCGCGCCGCGATGATCCGCCAGGCTGACCGGCGTGCCGTGCTGGTTCGGGGAGGTGAATTCGGGGGCCTGGCTGTTCGGCTGGAGCATCGCTCTTCCTCGGTTGTGGGAAACGAAAATCGCCGCGAGTCGCGCACATGCCGGATAATACCCGACAAGATCGCTAAGTTAAGTTGCGTCTTTGTCCCCGTTTGGAGCCGATCCCTGATGAATCCCCTGCCCGACAACCTGCCTGAATGGGCCGCCTGGCTTGCCCAGGATGCCGACGGTGCCTGGTGGTGCTATGAAGCCGAGCCGAACCGGCACGACACCGGCTGGTATGAAAACGAGGTGGGGCGGATCGCGAAGGCCGGCCACGGCGAGCCGAACCCGGCCTGGCCCGGGTCGCTGGTCAGGGTGGCGCAGGCGTCGCCCGGCCGATAGCCGCCGTCCCGGATCCGCCCCATGTCCCGCTACCCGTTGGCTTTCCTCGTGGCCCTGGCGTTGTCGTTGGCCCTGCACGCCGGCGTGCTGGCACGCTGGATGGTCGAGGTGGCGCCGATTGCCGAACAGGAATTGCGGGTCAGCCTGGTGCCGGCACCGGAAGATGACCGGGCCACCGGGACGGGCCGGACGGAGCCCGCCCCCGCGCCGCCGCCTAAGAAAACGAATAAGCCGGCCCCGCTCCTCTCCGGCCCGCCGCCAGCCATGCCTGACAGGAAACCCGCCTCCCTGACGGCGCCCCCGGCGCCGACCGCCGAGGAATGGCAACGGGCCTCGACCTACAAGCTCAAGAACGGCAAGCGCTACCGGAACGCATGGGGGCAGCAGGTGCGCAGCATGATGGGAACGGCGGTCGAAGGCCCGGACCAGGGGATGGTCCGGTTCCGCATCGAGATCGCGCCGGACGGCAAGGTCGCCCAGGTCGAAGAGCTGTGGTCCACCTCGGAGGTGGCCTCGAAGCTCGCCTGGCAGGCGATCCGGTCGCTGCCGCCGCTGCCGCCCACGCCGACGGGAAAGCCCCTGGTCTTCGAGCAGACCATCTCGTTCCTGCCCTACGAGACCGGCTGGCCGCCCAGCTATGTGCTGGACTGCCTGCCGGAACCGGAGCCGTTCCAGAACCCTTTCGCGTGGAACGGTCCGTCGCCCCCCAAGGCGGCGACACCGGAGCATCGCCCCCCGCCGCCCGAAGGGTGTCCACCCGATTCCACCGCGGACACCATCGAGGAGGAGGAACGGTCGATGAAACGCCAGATGGACCAATGGCGCTGGGGGCGTTAGCCGCCTGAAGCGCGTTCCCCGGCAAACCGGGTGGATTACTCCCCGAACAACGCGCCCAGGGCGCCGATCATGTAGGCCTGGTCGTGGGCGCCGGCGCTTTCCCGCACGCTGTGCATGGCCCACATGGCCGAGCCGACGTCGACGCCGGGGATGCCGAGCCGGGCCGCCAGGATCGGGCCGATGGTGCTGCCGCAGGCGAGGTCGGAGCGATGCGCGTACTGCTGGCAGGGCACGCCGGCCCGCTCGCACAGGGCCATGAAGCGCGCCGCGGTGCCGGCGTGGGTGGTGTAGCGCTGGCCGACGTGGGTCTTGATCACCGGGCCGCCGTTCACCCTCACCTTGTGGCCAGGCTCGTAGGCGTTCGGGAAGTTGGGCTGGTAGGCGTGCGCCGCGTCGGCGCTGACGAAGAAGCTGGCCGCCATGGCGCGGTGGCGGTCCTCGCCGTCCAGACCGGCGTTCAGGCACAGGCGGTCGAGCACGTCGGCGGCGAAGCTGCCGCCGGCGCCGGCCGGGCTGCCGCTGCCCACCTCCTCGTGGTCGAACAGCGCCGCGACGCAGGTCGGGGCGGGCGACCCGGCGGCGCACAGGGCCTGTAGCGCCGCGTGGCAGGAGGCCAGGTTGTCGATCCGGCCGGAGGCGATGAACTCGCCGGCGGCGCCCCAGAGCGCGGCCTTCTGCACGTCATAGGCGGCCAGATCCCAACTGAGGATGTCGTTTGCGTCGACCTGGGCGGCACCGGCCAGCAGCTCGCGCAGGCGCGCCTCGGCGTCCAGCCCGTCCGCGGCGAGGCCGAGCAGCAGCGGCAGTTCGGTCTGCCGGTTGAGCTTCAGGCCCTGTTCGTTGACCTCGCGGTTCATGTGGATGGCGAGGTTGGGCAGTCGCAGCAGGGGGTGCTCGAAGCGTACCAGGCGGGCGGTGGGGCCATCGGCGCCGCGCACCACCACGCGGCCCGCGAGGCTCAGGTCGCGGTCGGCGAAGGTGGCCAGGATCGGCCCGCCATAGACCTCCACCGCCAGCCGCCAGAGGCCGTCGCCGTCCAGGCCCGGCCGCGGCTTCAGGCGCAGGCCGGGCGAATCGGTGTGGGCGCCGACGATGCGGAAGCCGGTCTCGGCCAGGGCGCCGTGCCCGACCACGAAGGCGATCAGCGACGACTCGCCGCGGGTGACGTAGTAGCGCCCGCCGGACGCAAGCTGCCAGCGCGCCGTCTCTTCCAGGCGCAGGAACCCGGCGGCCTGCAGGCGCGCCTCGGAGGTCGCCACGGCATGCCAGGGCGTCGGGCTGGCATCGAGGTAGTCGAGCAGGTCGGCGATGGGGTTCGCGGGGGCGCTGGCGGGCGGGTCGGAAAGCGTCGGCATGGCGGGTGTACGCGTCGAGTAAAGAATGCAGCTTACCGAGGCTTGGCGCGGCGGGAAAGCCGGGGCTTTCGGCCCATGCGCGGGTAAATGGTCGGCGCGTTCAACGCCGGCCCGCCGCCGTCATGAATCAGTCCGGACGCCCGAGCCTTTCCCAGCCGAGACCCTTGAAGTTCGGCCCCGTGGCCGCTTCCGAGAACTTGATGCCGCAATGGCCGCCGTTCCATTCGATGATATCCACGCCTTCACTGGCCGTGACCGCGACGTCCCAGCCGACGATGCCTAAATGCGGGAAGCGCTGGTGTAATGCCGTGCACAAGGCGACCGCCTCGGCGAAACGCGGGATCCGCTGCCCGGCAAACACGAATCCGCTGTCCGGGTGGTGGGACCAGCGCTGCCAGTCCTGGCTGTAGCCGGATTCGTCGAGATCGCCGTGTTCGCTTGTCACCGCCACGCGCACCGAGTTGTCGGACTGGACCCATTCCGTGTCGGCCCGGCCCAGGCGCAGGTAGGCGGCACGCTTGCGCACCAGGCCGTCGTTCTCCTTCACCGTGGTGATCCGGAGGGTGGCGACTGACCCGGTGACGATGGCGTCGAAAAACGGGTGCTGGACGATAGGCCTCTGGATGACGCCGTTGCCGAAGGCGCGCAAGTAATCGTCGGACAGCTGGCTGGCCGCCAGCTTCCTGATCCCCTGTCCGCGCCCGGAGCTGTTCGCTTTCAGGAACAGGCTTCGCGAGGTGTCGCCGACCTCGTCGCGCAAGTCCTCCAGGGTGATCAGCGCCATCTCCCGGTCATACAGCCTGCCGTCGACGACGTAGGCGATGTCCGGGAGGGCGTCGGACCGGAGAATGGTGCGGGTCAGGTTCTTGAAGCTGGAGACGTTGAGGCCATGGTTGATCCTGGGAACCACGACCCGGCCGAAGTAGTTGTCCGGCATCCAGCCTTCCCGGAAGCTGCCGTTCATCGCCGTATAGACATACAGCCAGGGTGCGTAGTCGGCCGACCCCAGGACCTCGCGGGCGTATTCGTAGGCGAGCTTCCTGTGCGGCCCGGTTAGCCGCTGGGCGTTATGGCGTTCCAGTCCGCGCAATGCCGCATAGGCCAGCCTGGCATGCTGGGCATCGTAGCGGTCGGCCGGGTAGACGACCCCATTGGGAAGGTATCGGGCACCCAGGGCGATCAGCCGCCGCAGTTTCATGTCGTCCTCGCTTCAGCCGGGCGGCCAGGCCACCCGAGCGCAATCAAGTGGAATCGGTTTTTCTCTCTCATGCCGGACCTTGCAGGGCGGCCCGCATCTGTGTCTCGGAGATCGGGTATTGCAACACGGCATGGACCGGGAACAGCTCCAGCAGCTTGCCGATATGGGGTGCCTCGCTGGGCTGCATGACGATGATCAACCGGGCTTTCGGCGCGAACGCCTGCAGGGTGCGCAGGGTGACGTCCAGATTGGAGACGTTGGCGCCCGCGTAGTTGTTGCCCCAGCCGTAGACGAACTCGCCGACGAAATGATCGGGCAGCCGTTGCTTCAAGGCGCGGTGCAGGTTGCGGGCGGTGTCGAAACGCTCTTCTTCGATCCCGAGTTCCCGGTACAAGTCGGGGAACCGGCAGGCCAGCGGGGAACCGAGCAGGGAATACAGGAGGCTCATTTTTCTACGGCTTCATGCGGTGAATGCCGGCCATTTTGATACCCGGCGCCCAGGTTTCAAAGGGCCTCGCAGCGTGGGCGGCCGAGGAAGCCCCGCCGCCCACGCCGGACCGATGCGCCGTGGTGGTGCAAAATCCCGCGATGCACGTATTCTTGCAGGCCACTCCACTCGTCCCGCGACCGCAATGGAATCGTCAGGTCTATACATGCGCTTCGTCGCCGCGATGATCTTCGCGCTGCTGTGTTCATCCGCGGCCGTCGCCGGAACGGCGGCGGAAGACTCGTATTCCTTCGTCGACCTCCCGACCGACTACCAGGACAACCATCCGGACTGGTTCAAGCAGAGCTTCAACAACCTGCCCGAGGATCAGCCGCTTAAGCTCCAAACGGAATGAAGTACTACACTAGTCTGTGAATCCATCCCAGTCTTCCGGCACCACAACTACGACGCCCCGCAAGCTTGCGCCCCCAAGTTGGTGGGCGACGCGCTCATCGATGACCACCAGCAGGTCATATTCGGCTAAACGGAAAAGCGGTATGTTCGCGCATGCGCCCTCGTCAATTACGAGTCTGTCGATCGACCGCACAACGACCGGATGTCGGCGAGCCGGATCGAATTGCGACTTTTCGCGGTCCATTGCGGGCAGGATGCCGATGATGTTCGCAGCGTTGTAGATACGCGATTCCTTGGTTGTCAGGTTGGTGACGCAGGCGGGGTAATAGTCGATGTTGGAGACGCCGGTTTGCTCCAGCACCTCACGCATTAAAGGCGAGAAAAGGGGTATGACAGAGTTCGGACGTAGGTAGTCTGGCCACGCGAAATCTGCATCTGCCTCGAACTCGTAGTTGAGTGCTGGAGGTGCTTGGGCAAACCGGGAGCCGGTCACCCACTCAAGGGTGTCCAGCGGCGTTGTCAGGACAATTGATGGGTAGGTCTCGCGCGCAGAGAACAATAGATAGTGCATGGCTAGTACCACTCCGGCAGCGTCTCGTATGGAACCTGCAGATACGGCGCAATCTGCGCGCGGGCAACATTGATGTCAACGGTATCGTCAGGAATCTCAATGTAACTGTCACCGCCGAGCCGGAAATTCTTTTCCGGCGAGCGGGATGCGACTTTCCCAAATATCGTTTTCTCGAGAATCTTTATTTCATCAACCACCGCCTTTGCGATCACGTCTTTGTCCGCATCCGAATCGGTCTTGTCGCAGAATCCCTCAGCCTTCAGCAGCCGTACCGTACGCTCGAGCATGGACCAGACAGTCTCGAAGTAGATCTTGCGGTGTGCACCAAGGTGACCCTGGAGTGGTTTGCCTATGTTGCGCTTAAGAGCGAGGTAGTACGCAACGAAGAACTGGCTAGCCGAACTGGGCAGGAAGATGCAGTTGCCGCCCCAATTGATCTCATACCCTCCTCGCTTAGCCCATGGGTTCGCCTTGGGCTTGCCAGGCAGCTTGTTCGTTCCGTTCATGCAGCATAGGGCCACCAAATGGTGGGGCGCAGCGATCCATCCCTTTATTGGCGGCGGCTGATATTTTTCCGCTCGTGAAATTGTTCTGCCGCCCTTCAGGTAAGTCTTGAATGTTGTTGCCTCGTCCCACTCCGGCGCTACTAGCGGACTGACCCAGTTGCCCGCCTCGTCCTTGGGATAGAAGTGCGAACGATCCGGGTCTCCCTTGATGAAAGAGCGACCTGCTTGAGTCAGTGCATCGTCGTCCCGATTAAATGTCGCCGGAGGCAGCGGATCCTGCTGTTCCTGCTGATGATCACCCCCACAGAAAATGCACTTCTTGTCTCCATCAAGTACCACGCCAACTGCAACACCTTCACCCAGTTGTGTCATTACAATGCCCTCGCCCGTTATCTGATGTCACCCTTTACGCAAAGCTTGTTCAGATTAATTTGACTTCGCAATAGGGGCCATCGCAATGAAACCTCAGGGACAGGCAACGTTTTCTACGGCTTCATGCGGTGAATGCCGGCCATTTTGATACCCGGCGCCCAGGTTTCAAAGGGCCTCGCAGCGTGGGCGGCCGAGGAAGCCCCGCCGCCCACGCCGGACCGATGCGCCGTGGTGGTGCAAAATCCCGCGATGCACGTATTCTTGTGGGCCACTCCACTCGTCCCGCGACCGCAATGGAATCGTCAGGTCTATACATGCGCTTCGTCGCCGCGATGATCGTCGCGCTGCTGTGTTCGTACGCGGCCGTCGCCGGAACGGCGGCGGAAGATTCGTATTCCTTCGTCGACCTGCCGACCGACTACCAGGACAACCATCCGGACTGGTTCAAGCAGAGCTTCAACAACCTGCCCGAGGATCTCGCCGACACCCTGGCCGCCGGCAAGCAGGGCCTGATCGTCTATTTCGGCCAGCGTCATTGCCCATACTGCCAGCAGGCCATGAAGGACAACCTCTCCAAGGGCGACCGGAAGGTCCCGGCCATGTTCTTCGGGAGGCGCATGGACATCGAGGAGGCGAAGAAGAAGCACGTCTGGCCCATGGAACGGGTCGAGGGCCAGGAGGTCTCGGTCTCCTCGATACCCCAGTCCAACCCGGTGGAGGAGCAGTTCGCGGCCCTGGAGGCCAAAGGCATGAAGACCATCTGGGTGACGCCGAAGATACCCATGCTCATCCCCCTGACCTTCGGTCTGGTCATCGCCGTTGTGGTGGGCAACATCGTTTTCGCCCTGGTGTGAGCGCGAACTCACATCGGTCCGCCACTACGCATCCATCACATCGAGGTGCCTTCAAACAGGTGGTCCGGGCATGGTCCACCATGACCGCGTAGAGTTCCTGGTAGCTTGTCGCCTGAGGGGCGATGGAGCCTTCCACGTACAGCCCGCCGGTGCCCTGCGGGCCGAGCAGCCCCTTGTGCCCGCTGAAAGCCAGGAAATCCACGCGCAGGGCCTCCACGTAACCGCGCGAGCCCGACAACCGGCCGTCGTACTGTGGCGAGGAAAGGTGCGCCACATCGGCCAGCAGCGATGCGGCGGTGATGACCGCCAGTCCCGGCTCGGGTGCCGGTGCGGGCTGGGCGAAGGCGAGGCCGGCAAGCAGCGCCAGGGGCAGGACACGGAGTGGCAGGCGAACGCGGCGCAGGTTCACGAAGGCCCTCCCGGGCGGCAGGCTAGAACCAGAAGATGAACTTCAGCTTGTACAGTTCGACTCCACCGTAGCCCCGGAAATTGCGGTAGTGGGTCGTCCTCTCGCTCCGTTCGGTGGGCGTGAAGCTGTCCCACCAGTGCAGGCTCTCCCGCTCCTCCGTCTCGCGCGCGAAGCTCAG
>JAAXVP010000364.1 GCA_013335435.1 Thiobacillus sp.
CTGCCGGCGGCGGGCGAAAAAAAAGCGGCCCGCAGGCCGCTTTTCCGAACCGGACCGGTCCGTGTCTTCAAACCCCGACCACGCCGCCGTCGTCCCTGGTGATGACGACGGTGGACGAACGCGGGCGATCCACATCGGCGGTGCCGGGCCAGTTGCTTTCGTAGCTGGCCGGATCGCCGATGTTGGCAGCGCTGGTGTTCTCGCCCGGGTGCTGGATGTTGACGAAGATCGCCTTGCCGTCCGGCGTCTCGGTGATGCCGGTGATCTCGCAGCCCTTCGGCCCGACCAGGAAGCGGCGCAGGTTGTCGGAAGCGGCCGCCTTGCCGGCGAAGGTGGTGACGGTCTGGTCGGCGCCGCCGTTGCTGGGCACGGCCAGATTGGCGATGGCCACCGCACCGCCGTCGCCCTGGCTGCCCGGCAGGGCGGCCAGCATCATGCAGTTGGTGACGTCGGTGTAGGCACCGTCGTCGGTCTGAAGCCACATCAGGCCGGGGGTCTTCTGGCTGAACCAGAGGCCGTCGGGGCTGGAGAAATCGTTGTCGTCGGTCAGGGCGGAGACGTTGACGCTGCTGCCGCCGGTGGTGTCCTCCTCGGCGCCGAACAGGTAGACGTCCCAGTAGAATGCGGTGGCGGCGTGGTCGCCGGAGGCCTCGCGGATCCGGATGATGTGGCCGTTGACGTTGCCCTTGGAGCCGTCCTCGTCGTAGTAGCGCGGGTTGGCGGCGTCCAGGCCGCGGCTCTGGCCGCCCGTGGTGGTGCCGGTCTTGCCGCGATCGCTGTTGTTGGTCAGGGTGACGTAGATGTCGCCGGTGTCCGGATGCACGCCGGTCCATTCCGGGCGGTCCATCGGGGTGGCGCCGACGGCGTCGGCGGCGAAGCGGCAGTTGATCAGGACGTCGGCCTGGTCGGCGAAGTCATAGCCGGCATAGGCGGCGATGCTGGCGTTGCCAATGTCCAGTTCGATCCAGGCGCCGGTGCCGTCGGCATCGAAACGGGCGACGTAGAGACGGCCGTCGTCCAGGTACTTGTCGCCGATCACCAGGCCGCCGGTGGCGGCATCGGCCGGATCCCAGTTCTGGTTGGAGACGTACTTGTAGATGTATTCGCCGCGGGCGTCGTCGCCCATGTAGTAGACCAGCGGCTTGCCGGAGACCGCCTGGGCGGGCATCGCGCCTTCGTGGCCGAAGCGGCCCAGGGCGGTGCGCTTGCGCGGCACCGAGGCCGGGCTGTAGGGATCGACCTCGACCACCCAGCCCATGGTGTTGGCGGCATTGCGGTAGTCGGCGTCGGCACTGGCGCCGGGGGTGATGTCCCAGCGGCTGTAGAGGTCGGTGCCGCTGGTGTCGCCGCCGGTGGGATTGGCCCAGCCGTAGCTGCCGTTGTTGGAGCCGGAGCCGATGTAGCGGGTCTGCGCCGCCGCTTCCTTGGCGCCCAGGGTCGAGCTGGCCGGACGCTTGAAGTAGCCGGCCCAGTTCTCCTCGCAGGTGACATAGGTGCCCCGGGGGGTGTAGCCGTTGGCGCAGTTGTTCAGGGTGCCGCGGGTCTGGGTGCCGCCGGTGGAGAACTTGGTCTTCAGGAGGTCGCTGCCGCGCGCCGGGCCGGAGATGTCCATCAGGCTGGCGGCGGTCAGGCGGCGGTTGTAGGCGGAACCCTTGTTGACCTGGAAGGGGCCGCCGTCGCGCACGACCTCGATCACCGAGACGCCGTGGCAGTTGACCTCCTTGTCGATCTGGGCGGCGACCCGGCTGGCGGTGGACAGGCCGGCACCCACCTCGGCGACGGTGTGCAGGAAGATCTGAGTGATGTTCTCGTGGTTCATGCACAGGAGGCCGCGCCTGGAATTCGTGCTGTCGGGGGCGGTACCCGCGGTATTGAGGCCGAACCAATGCATGCCATCGTGGTGGTCGCCGGCGCGGTGGGCATGGCTGTCGGCCGAGTCGCTGCCGTCGTTGGCGTAGTCGGCGACGCTGCCGTCGACGGGATCGCCCAGGCGGTACAGTACAGTGGCGGTGTAGCCGTCCGGCACGGTGAGGACGTCGTCGGTGTGCTTGGCCACGGCGAGGAAGCCGAGCGCCAGGACGGCGGCACCGCCACCGCCGCCGGAATCGTTGCAGCCGGCCAGTCCGATGCCGAACAGCGAACTGGTGGCGGCGGCGAAGCTGCCCTTGAGCAGGGTGCGCCGGCTCATGCGCGCCCGCAGGATGGCGTCGAAATCGAGGTTGCCGGAAGTGTTGCGGCTGACGTCATCGGCGCCGTTGGGGGAATGCGGGTGGTGCTTGTTCAGGGTGTCGGTCATCGCGGTCGTCCGGTGGCTAGGAAAGCCGCGATGCTAATCAGGGCAGATGACCGATCCGTGACGGATTTGTGAAATCGGTCGGCGCTCCGGCATCGATCCTGGCCAGAAGCTTGCAATGCCGCTCGGCCAGTTCATCCGGCCGGGCGAGGCTGTCGAGCAGTTCGTCCAGGGAGCCCAGCACACCGCTCACCACGGCGCCGAGTGGCAGCAGGCCGGCGCGATAGAGCGCCAGCACCCTGGGCAGCGGGCCGCCCAGGTGGCCGCGCGAGCCCATGACGGAAATCGCCTGGGTGATCATGTGGTCGATCGCGTCGATGGTCAGGGGCATGCCGCTGCGGCCGAGCAGGACGACGCGGCCGTTCGGGCCGATCGCCGGGAAGATGCGGTTGACGTTGCCGAGCTCGCCGGAGCCCTCGATGACGACGTCGACGGGGTCGTGCCGGGCGGCGAAATAGGTCTCGGGGTCGCAGGCGTCGTCGCACCACGGCGCGGCCCATTGCCGGCGTCCGGCCAGGGGTTCGACCACGCTGACATGGCTGGCGCCGAACACCCGCTTGGCGAGCATGGCGCAATAGAGGCCAATCGGCCCGGCGCCGAAGATCGCCACCCTGTCCCCCGGTGCCATTCTGGCGTTCTCGCACGCCAGCAGGGCGACCCCGGCCGGCTCCAGACAGGCCGCCGCGCGCAGGTCGGCGTCGTCCCGGATCAGCGCGGAGACGTCGTGGGCGAGCACCGCCGGCACGTCCACCACGGTGCCGAACAGGCCGTCCGACTGCATGCCCAGCAGGCGCGCCGAGGGGCACTGGTTGAAGGCGCCGCGCCGGCACACATCGCACTGCATGCAGGCCTCGATGGAGGCGAAGGCGACGATGTCGCCCGGCCGGACATGGCGCACGCCGGCACCGGCCCCGACCACCCGGCCGACGCCTTCGTGGCCGATGACCCGGCCTTCGGGCGGGATCGACACCGGCGC
>JAAXVP010000365.1 GCA_013335435.1 Thiobacillus sp.
GTCGTCGACCGCGCCGGGCAGGCCCGTGCCGAACAGGCGGCAAAACTGCGCCAGGCCGCCGACGGCGTCGCCTACCAGGTCGGCGAGGCCCGGCGCCGCGCCATCGAGGCCGAGGCCCGGGTGGCGACGCGCTCGCTCAGCCTGGAGCAGGCCCGCGAGGCCCAGCGCCTGGTCAAGAAACGCTACGAAAACGGCCTCGGCACCCTGATCGAGCTCCTGGCCGCCCAGGCGCAACTGGACAAGGCCCGCGCCGACCTGGTCGCCGCCAACTATGAACAGGCCGTGCAACGCGCCGAACTGAAACTAGCCGTGGGCGTCCTGGACGCCGACCAACTGTGAGAGACCTCGCCATGAACAAGCTGCTTCCCCTGGTATTCGCGCTCGCCCTGGCCGGCTGCGGCGGCGGCCACGAAAAGACCGCCACGGCCCCGGCCACGAACGCCGTCAAGGCCACCGTCGTCACCCTGCAACCGGTCGAGGCCGAGGTCCTGAGCGCCATGCCCGGCACCGTGGTGGCCCTGGAGTCGGTCCAGGTCGCCTCCCGCCTGATGGGCTACATCAAGAACATCGCCGTGGTCGAAGGCCAGGCCGTCAAGGCCGGCCAGCGCCTGTTCAGCATCGACCCGCTCGACATCGAGGGCGGCGTCGCCCAGGCCCGCCTGGGCCTGGACCAGGCCGAGAAGGCCATGCAGGACGCCAAGCTGGACTTCGACCGTTTCAGCAACCTGTACAAGGAAGAAGTGGTCAGCCGCCAGCAGTACGAGAAGATGAAGCTGAACTACGACATCGCCGTGTCGCGCGCCGCCCAGGCCAAGGCCGGACTGGGCACCGCCCAGGGCCAGATGCGCTATGCCACGGTGACCTCGCCGATCAACGGCGTGGTGATCCAGAAGCTGGCCAACGAGGGCGACATCGCCGCCCCCGGCCATCCGGTCGTCCTGGTCGAAAACCAGGCCAAGCTGCAGGTGCAGACCTCGGTGCCGGAATCGATCTACCCCGGCCTCAAGGTCGGCGCCCCGGTCCAGGTCGAGGTCGACGGTATCGCCGAGCCCCTCACCGCCAAGGTGGCCCGCCTGTCGCCCGCCGCCGACCCGATGACCCACACCCACCTGGTCAAGCTCGACGTCGCCGACGCACGCCTGCGCAGCGGCGCCTTCGCCCGCGTCCTGTTCGCCACCGGCAAGCAGTCCGTCCTGCGCGTGCCGGCCGAGGCGGTGCTCGACCGCGCCGGCATCCAGGGCGTGTTCGTGGTCGACGCCCAGGGCGTCGCCCAGTACCGCATGGTCCGCACCGGCCGGACCGAGCAGGGCCAGGTCGAGATCCTGTCCGGACTGGCCGCCGGCGACAAGGTGGTGACCGGCAACGCCCAGGCGGTCAACAACGGCGACCGGATCCAGGGATAAGCCATGAGCGAAGCCCATCAAGACAGCCCGATGAACGTCGCCGGCAAGCTGGCGAAGGCCTTCCTGACCTCCAAGCTGACCGCGCTGACCATCATCGCGGTGACCCTGACCGGCATCCTGTCGCTCCTGGTCACGCCGCGCGAGTACAACCCGCAGATCGTCGTCCCGGCGGCCAACATCATCGTCGCCAAGCCGGGCGCCTCGGCGGAGGAGATCGGCAACCTGATCGTCAAGCCGCTGGAAGCGATCATGAACGCCCAGTCCGGCGTCGACCACACCTTCGGCTACGCCACCAACGACTTCGGCGCCGTCACGGTCCAGTTCAAGGTCGGCCAGAACCAGGAAGACAGCCTGGTCAAGCTGTACAACCAGCTGATGCAGAACATGGACCGGGTTCCCCCCGGCGCCATGCAGCCGGTGGTCAGGCCGATCAACGTCGACGACGTGCCGATCATGACCCTGACCCTGGCCTCGGCCCGCTACGACGACTTCCGCATGCGCGAGGTCGCCCAGCGCGTCCTGGAACAGTTGCGCAACGTCCCCGGCGTGTCCTTCACCCAGATCGTCGGCGGCCGCGCCCGCACCGTGAACGTCTGGCTGGACGCCCAGCGCCTGGATGCCGCCGGCCTGACCCTGACCCAGGTCGACCAGATGCTGCGCGGCAGCAACGTCTCCGCCCCCCTGGGCGAGCTGACCCAGGACAACCGGGCCCGGCCCCTGCGCCTGTCCGGCTTCCTCGGCTCCGCCGACGAGGTGGGCAAGATCGTCGTCGGCGTCTCCAGCATGGGCCGGCCGGTCTACCTGAAGGACATCGCCCGCATCGAGGACGGCGCCGCCGAGATCGAGGAGTCGACCCGCCTGGCCTATGGCCCCGCCTCGGGCAAGCCGGCCGGGATCGAGAACCCGGCCGTGACCCTGGAGATCGCCAAGAAGGCCGGCACCAATGCCGTGGTCGTGGCCGACGCCGTCCTGGCCAAGCTGGACGAGCTGAAGCAGCAGGCCATCCCGGCCGGCATCGAGGTCGCGGTGACCCGCAACGACGGCGCCAAGGCCAACGAGGCGGTCAACGAGCTGGTCTCCCACCTGGGCATCGCCATCGGTTCCGTGGTCGTCATCCTGGTCGTCTTCCTGGGCTGGCGCGAGGCCGGCATCGTCACCCTGACCGTGCCGCTGATCCTGTTCGTGGTCCTGGCCGTCGGCCTGGCCTTCGGCCAGACCATCAACCGGATCACCCTGTTCGCCCTGATCCTCTCGCTCGGCCTCCTGGTCGACGCCGCCATCGTGGTGATCGAGAACATCCACCGCCACCTGCACCATGGCGGCGGCCAGGACTTCGGCGCCACCGTGGTGGCCGCCACCAACGAGATCGGCAACCCGACCAACGTCGCCACCATCGCCGTCATCCTGGCCTTCATCCCGATGGCCTTCGTGACCGGCATGATGGGCCCGTTCATGGCGCCGATCCCGTTCAACGTACCGGTGGCCATGATCGCCTCCATCGTCATCGCCTACATGGTGGTGCCCTGGGCGTCGAACCTGTGGCTGAAGAACAAGGCCGCCCAGCAGGCCCTGGCCAACAAGCCGACCCTGGAGGATGCCGGCGCATCGAGCCAGGATCCGCTGCACCGCGCCTATGTCGCCGTGATCAAGCCGCTGATCGCCTCGTCGGGCAAGCGCAACCTGACCTTCCTGATCGTCCTCGGCCTGCTGGTCGGCGCCATGCTGATGCCGGCCTGGCAGTTCGTCCGCCCGTCCGGCCTGAACGGCCCGCTGTCGATGTTCGGCGTCGAGCTGAAGATGCTGCCCAACGACAACACCAACACCATGCTGGTGCAGGTCGACATGC
>JAAXVP010000079.1 GCA_013335435.1 Thiobacillus sp.
CCCCTCGGGGGAGAGGGGCCGGGGGGTGAGGGATACATCGAACGGCGCGTAGCACAAAATGGCCTGCAAACCGCCGCTTCCCACCGGATGTAAATCCCACGCAAACCTCACATAGCCCACACGCCACCCCCACTGTGGCGGCGCACGCTCTCCCCGTCTCAACCAAGGGAGTAAGCCATGGGCAAACTGCTCAACACCAAACTCATCGCACTGGCCGTGCTGGCCCTGGTCCTGATCTTCGCGGTCGAGAAAGTGGCATGGAAGGTCCAGGAGCGCCAGGCCACGCGCAACGAGGCGGTGCGCTCCATCGCCGACCAGTACGCCCACGACCAGCAACTGGTCGGGCCGCTGATCTGGCTGAAGTGCAGCGAACCGGTCAGCGTCAGCGAGACCGACAAGGACGGCAGCGTCCGCCGGCGCAACGTGGTCAGCGACTGCTCGCGCCTGGTCCGGCCCAGCCAGATCACCGGCCAGGGCAGCCTGGACGTCACTGAACGCTACCGCGGCATCTACAAGGCGCGGGTCTACCTGGCCGGGCTGAAGCTGGACGCCCGCCTACCCGCCTATCGCGCCCGGCCCGGCCAGACCATCCAGGAGGCCCACCTGGTGTTCGGCGTCAGCGACCCGCGCGGCCTCAAGCGCATCCACCTGGTCGCCGCCGACGGCCGCCCCATGCAAGCCCGCCCCGGCGTGCCCGGCGGCACTTTCGGGCATGGCTTCCACGTCCCCCTCGACCCGGCGCGACTCGACCAGGGCCTGAGCCTCGCCGCCGAACTGGAGATCGCCGGCAGCGGTCGCCTGGACTTCGTGCCGGTGGCCGAGAACAACGACTTCAGCCTGCGTTCCGCTTGGCCGCACCCCGGTTTCGCCGGCCGCTTCCTGCCCGAGACCCGCGCCATCGGCCCGGACGGCTTCACGGCGCGCTGGCGGGTCAACGACTTCGCCACCGGCGGCGACCGCGTCCTGGCCGAACGGGAAGACGGCGGCCGCTACGCCACCCGCCTGGGCGTCTCCCTGGTCGACCCGGTCGACGCCTATAGCCAGACCGACCGCGCCGTGCGCTACGGCTTCCTGTTCGTGCTGCTGACCCTGGGCGGCTTCTTCCTGTTCGAGCTGCTCAAGGGCCGGCCGGTGCACCCACTGCAATACCTGCTGATCGGCTTCGCCGTGGTGCTGTTCTTCCTGCTGCTACTGGCCTTGTCCGAGCACATCGCCTTCGCGCTGGCTTACCTGATCGCCGCGTCTGCCTGCGTGCTCCTGATCAGCGCCTACGGCCGCACCCTGATCGGCCAGTGGCGGGGCGCGGCGGCACTCGGCTCGGGCTATGGCCTGCTCTACCTGGGCCTCTACCAGTTGCTGGCTTCGGAGGACTACGCCCTGCTCATGGGCGCCTGGCTGATCTTCGGCCTGCTCGCCCTGACCATGTACCTCACCCGGCGGCTCGACTGGGGTCGGGCGGGCCAGGCCACCGGGAAATAGACCATGTTCATCGCGCATCTGCCCGCCGGCTATCTCACCGCCCGCGCGTACTGTCGCCACGCCGGCATCACTCCCCTATCCACCATCATCCTGGCCGGACTGGCAGGCGGGATAGTGCCGGATCTCGACCTGGTTTACGGCGCCCTGGTGGACGGCGGCCGCGTTCATCACCATCGCTACTGGACCCACCTGCCCCTGGTCTGGCTGGCCGTTTCGGCGGCGGCTTTGACCCTATGCCCAAGGGCCAGCGGCTGGCGCCATGTCACCACCTCCTTCCTGCTGGCGGCCTGGGGCCATCTGCTTCTGGACAGCGTGGCCGGCGACATCTGGTGGCTATGGCCATGGTTCGATGTCCCGTTCTCCTTGGTCGCCATCCCTGCGCTCCATGCCCATTGGGTGCTCAATTATCTACTGCACTGGACCTTCGTTCTCGAGCTTGCCATCGTCGCCCTGGCGACCTGGATGGAAGGGGCTCGCCCCTTGCTGCGCCGATCCCGTTGGGTGCCATCATGAATCGGCCGCGGATGACCCGGCCAAGCTGGCTTGCCATGCTGGCCTTGCTGCTCGCGTTGCTTGATGTCGTCTCGCCGTCCGGCACATTCACCCAGCCGGTGCGCGGCGCCGGACGCGGCGACTGGAATCCGCGCAGCTTCTGGCATGCCCCCTGGGGCAAGTCCGGCGTCCACAAGGGCATCGACATCTTCGCCCGGCGCGGCACCCCAGTGGTCGCCGCCCAAGCCGGCCTGGTGCTCTACCGGGGCGAGATCGCACGCGGCGGCAAGGTGATCCTGGCCGTCACACCGCGCGGCTAGCTGCATTACTATGCCCACCTCGACCGCTTCCGCGCCGAGCCGGGCCACTGGCTTTCGGTCGGCGCCCCGGTCGGCACGGTGGGCGACTCCGGCAACGCCAGGGGCACGCCGCCGCACCTGCATTACGCCGTGCTGACCCTGATCCCTCGACCGTGGCAGGCCACGGCTGAAAAGCAGGGCTGGAAGCGGATGTTCTACCGCGATCCGGGCTCGCTACTCCATTGATCGGCCTGAGCTACGATTCGTCCGAAGTCTGGTTTATCCTAGCCGCGCCATGACCACACAAGCCAGAATCAACGCCGAGGTATTGCAGTGGGCGCGCGAGCGCGCCCGGCTGACGGTCGAGCAACTGGCGCATGGCGCGCACGCCAAGCCGGAACAGGTAATTGCCTGGGAAGACGGGATAACCTACCCCACCTTCAGGCAAGCTCAAAACCTGGCCTCGACGGCACACATCCCATTCGGCTTCCTGTTCCTGGCCAAACCGCCGGAAGAAAGACTGCCCCTGCCTGATTTGCGTACCGTCGGCAGCGCACCGCTCGACCGGCCCAGCGTCGACCTGCTCGACACGGTGCGCGCAGCCCTCCAAAAGCAGGCCTGGTATATCGAATACCTGAAGGAATCCGGCTATGAGCCGCTTTCCTTCGTCGGCGCCTACTCGGCCCGCTCGCGAGTCGGCGACGTGGTCGCCGACATGGCGCGCGTGCTAGGCATCGGCGAGGGCAGCCGACACGGCACTTGGGAGGACTACCAGCGCAGCCTGATTGCCGCCGCCGACAATGCCGGCATCCTCGTCATGCGCAGCGGCGTGGTCGGCAACAACACCCGCCGGAAACTCGATGTCGGCGAATTCCGCGGCTTCGCGGTCGCCGATCGCTGGGCGCCAGCGGTATTCATCAACAGCGCCGACGCGGCCAGCGCGCGCCTGTTCACGCTGGCGCACGAACTGGCGCACCTGTGGATCGGCAGCAGCGGCATATCCAACTTGGCCACGGCAGCCTCCCGGCACGAAGAGCGGTTCTGCAACGCGGTCGCGGGCGAATTCCTCGTCCCCGCGAATGCTTTCCGGGCAAGATGGGACACGGCCATAGACTGGCGCGACAACCTCGCCGTCCTGGCCGGCGTCTTTCACGTCAGCCGACTGGTCGTCGCCCGCCGCGCACTCGATCTCGGCCATATTGATGAGCCAACGCATCGCGATTACTACCTGAAGGAACTGGAAGCCTGGCGTAGCGCCCGGAAACCGGGCGGCGGCGGTTACCGGGCCACCGGCGCGAAGAACGGCCGCCGCTTTTCCCTGGCCGTCATCACCGAGGCCCTGAGCGGCAGAATGCTGTTGCGCGACGCCGGCCGTCTACTGGGCGTCAAACCCGCCAAGATCGGGGAATACGCGAAGGAATTCGGGCAATGAACTTCCTGCTGGACGCCAACACCTTCATCGAAGCGAAGAACCGCTACTACGACATGGCCGTCTGCCCAGGCTATTGGGACTGGATCGATCTGGCCTTCGCAGAGGATAAGGTCGCCAGCGTGGCTAGCGTGGGCGACGAATTGCTCGACGGCAACGATGAATTGAAGGAATGGGCCGCCGACCGTAGATCGCTCTTCCTGCCGGTATCCGATGCTGGGACTCAAGCCGCCTTCGCCGAGGTTGCCGCCTATGCGGCCGAACTCGCCGCGAGCATGAAGCCTGGTGCCCTGGAAGAATTCCTCGGCGGAGCCGACCCATGGCTGATCGCCAAGGCACGCGTCGTGAACGCGATCGTGGTCACGCACGAGCAGTTCAACCCCCAAACCAAGAAGAAAATCCTGATCCCCAACGTTTGCAAGCGGTTCGATGTGCGCTGGATGGACACGTTCGATCTATTGCGGGAACTGGAAGCACGGTTTGTGTTGGGCGCCTGAGCACGCCCTTGATGGACCACGCCATCCGCCGATAGGCCGATCACGGCGCAGGCCGGGCGGTTCACACCTAGAAGCGACATTCCAATTTGCGACTAATTTAAGGTATGCCCTTGCCCCTGCCATGGATGACTACCATTTCGACGATCTAGGTTGGTATCAATTCGAGCGACTGGTCCAAGGTCTGCTGAAAGCCGAATTGGGTTTGACGGTGGAATCCTGGGGTGGCCGCGGAGACTGGGGACGGGATGCGTGGTGTGCGTCACCGCTTGTACTGAACAAACAATCCGGGCCTGAATCCGGGCCATTCCTCTTTCAGCTGAAGTTCGTGGAACACGCCTGTGCGGCCGGCGCAAAGCCGGAGACGGCCCTGAAGGAAGCCATGCGTAAGGAAGTTGCAAAGCTGCGCGACAAGGGGCACGCCATCCACGGGAAACAGACGCCGCGCCACTATGTTTTCATTACCAACGCGCCTCTGACCCCAACTATCCGCACATGGATTGGTGACCAACTGGCTAGCGTGTATCCGGAATGCGTAATCCACTCCTGGGGCGGCAAGGATTTGGGAGACATGCTGCACAACAATCCCAATCTATGCCGCGCATACCCGGAAATCCTCAGCCTACGCAACCTTGACACGCTCCTGGGTGAGGTGGTGAATCGGGACATTCTCAACCGTAGCGCAGATGCCCTGGCTTTCGCTCGCGATTTGGCGCCTGCGTTCGTAGCCACGACCACATATTTCCGTGCCTTTGAAACGCTGGGTAAACACCACTTCGTGGTTCTTGATGGCCCGCCGGAAATGGGCAAAACCGCCATCGCCAGGATGATCGGATTGGCCCAAGTAGCAGTTGGTTGGGAAGTGTTCGAGTGCCAGGTTCCGGAAGATATCGATCGGGTTTTTCTAAGAGAAAACATGCAAATCTTCATCGCCGACGACGCCTTCGGACGCACGGAATACGACCCGATGAAGGGCCATGCCTGGGAACAAGCCATTCCCCGCTTATTGCACCGTCTCGACAACAAGCATTGGCTGATCTGGACATCGCGCAAACACATCCTGGAACGCGCCCTTGGCAAGATGGACTTGCAGGCCCCGGCACGCAAATTTCCCAACCCCGGTGAAGTCGTGGTAACGGCCAACGGCCTTGGTCTGGAAGAGAAGGCATTGATCCTATACCGCCATGCGAAGACCGCCCGGCTCGGCGAAACCGAACGTGGCATGGTGAAAGAACATGCACTAACGATTGTCCAGTCCAACCATTTCACGCCGGAGCGCATCCGGCGTTTATGTGAGGAACGACTGGCCGAACTATGCGCGGCCGGCTTTGAGATTTCGAAGGTTGCCGATGAGCTTCGGGAAGCCATCAACAACCCCACGATTTCGATGCAAAAGTCCTACCGCGCACTACCCGATGAATATCGCTGGCTGCTGATTGCGAAGCTTGGACAAGGTCATGATATTTCCTCGCTACGACGATCCTATGAAGCCTTTATTGGCCCCCTGAGTGATGTTGAATTTCGGCGGCGATTGGACGACTTGGATGGAACCTTCGTTCATAGGAGCACATCAACTTTCTTCCAGGATTCGCGAGTATTCGTTGATTGGGTGCACCCAAGTTTCCGTGACCTGGTCATCGAAGAGTTGGCGGATGATCTTCCGGTGCAGGAACGCTACTGGCCCCAGGCTGATTTCTCGGCAGTCGCCATAGCCTTATCCGAATCTGGTGGCGCACAGGGTAAACGGCGCTGGCCTTTGCTTGGCCATGAGAAATCTTGGGACTGGTTCAGCCATTGCTGCGAGCGACTTGCCGGATACGGCAACCAAGAGGACGTTAGGCAATTACTGAGATATCTCGCGGCCGTGTGGGAACAGCGTGACGTGACACCGGATGAAAAAGTGCGTCTGACTCCAGTGGTTAATCGCGTACTCCAGGCAGTAGCGGGGCGATGGGTAACCGACTTAAGCGAAGCAGGGGAAACCACCGTCACAGCGTACAGCAAACTATCCGATGTATCCGGGATTGCTGCCCCCATGCCGGACCTTGGTCGACTCTTCAAGGCCGCTCATTCCAATATCGGAAGCATGGCCGAGTGGGGAGTAATTGAAATCGTCGAAGAACTAGATGAATGGCTGCAGATCGCCAGACTCATAAAAAAGCATGCCCCAGAATGGTTTCTTGACCCCGAAAACGTGGGGGTGATTGAGCGCAGCTTGGAGATGATGGAAACGGCTGTGACCTATGAAGTGGAATGGGATACCGCGGGTGAAGATAAGGACGTGATTTCGGAGCAGCCCGATCACCTACGATCCATCGCAATTTCGCTGTCCGCCATCCAGGACTTCCTGAGCGAGGAAGAACTGCCGCAACTGAATGACCGTTTGATCAGGCGCTGCGAACACCGCGCCGATGATCTGGACACCAAGATTGCCGAAGCGGAACCTGAGGAAGAAGATGCCCCCACTAGGGCAGCCAGCACGACGACGGAGCCTTTCGATCTGCGTTCCTTCTTTGCAGATTTGTAAGACACCGGAGTACTGGATCAAAGGTTGGATTTAGCCCGCCAGAGCCGACAAAGTCGGTCTGAGTAATGTGCTCCAAGTAACCTGCTCTGAGAAATTGCAGTTCATGTCTCTTACTTCGTCAGCGCCATGAATAGCTCCGGCAATTTTTGGCTTCGGCCGCTGCGCTTACTTCGTCAGCGCCATGAACAGCTCGGGTAACTTCTCGGGCAGCCGCTGGATGTTGTCCACCACCGTGTACTGGCGCCCGAAGATGTCGCTGACGTATTCGTCGGCCTTGGGATCGAGGTTGATGCAGTAGGTGAAGATGCCCTTCTGGTCGAGTTCGCGCACGGCGCGGCGGGCGTCCTCGATGAGCAGGCGCTCGTCGTGGACGTCGACGTCGGCAGGCTGGCCGTCGGTGAGGATCAGCATCAGCTTCTTGTCGGCCGGACGCGATTCGAGGTAGTGGGCGGCATGGCGCATGGCGGCGCCCATGCGGGTGGAATAGCCGGCCGCCATGGCCGCCAGGCGGGCCTTCACCTCGTCGCTGAAATTTTCGCCGTAACCCTTGATGTGCATGTAGCGGACATCGTGCCGGGTGTTGGAATGGAAGCCGGCGATGGCGAACGGGTCGCCCAGCCGTTCGATGGCCCAGGCCAGGAGCGACACGGCTTCCTGGGACAGTTCCAGGATGGTCTGCTCGCCGCCCGCCACCTTCTCGTTCAAGGACTCGGACAGGTCGAGCACCAGGCTCACGGCGATGTTGCGGCCGCTGGTGCGGTGGCTCATGTTGATGCGCGGGTCGGGGTTGGCGCCGCCCTTGAAGTCGATCAGGGAACGGATGGCCACGTCCAGGTCGAGTTCGCTGCCTTCCTCCTGGTAGCGGATGCGCACCTTGTCCTGCGGCTTGAGCAGGTCGAGGATGCGCTTCAGGCGCTTGGCCAGGGCATCGTGCTTCAGCAGCAGGCGGTCGATGTCGTTGGCATTGCCCTTGGGGTGCAGGTTCTCGTAGAGGCTCACCCAGTCCGGCCGATAGGTCTGGCTGTTGTAATCCCATTCCGGGTAGTGGCGCGGCGGCAGGGACTGGACTTCGGAGGGCTTCTTGTTGGACTTGTCCGGGTCGTCGAAGAACTCCTCGTCGTCGCTGTCCTCGATGAACTGCCACAGGTGGCGGTTGTCGTCGCGGTAGTCGATGACCGTGTCGTCGAACCAGACCTTGGCGTACTGGTCGCTCTGCAGGCGGGTGCGGGCGACGAAGGAGAGGGCCAGGTCGGCGATCTCGCGCAGGCTCGATTCGGACTCCGCCAGGATGGCATGGAAGCGGGCGACGAAATCGTTGATCTGGACGTTCCGGTAACCGTGGTTCTCGTCGAGCAGGGCACGCGACAGCATGGCCAGGCGGTGGCGCAGGCAGGAGGTGGTTTCCGGATCGCAGGCCCCTTCCACCGGGTGGGGATGCAGGGCCAGGAAGATGCGCTTGAGGCCGGGGTACTCGCGAATGAGCAGGGTCTCGATCCGGCAGTCCTCGAAGAACTCGACGGCCATGCGCTGGAAGGGGCTGTAGTTGTCGGCGACGATGGCGCTGGACCAGCGCCGGTGGCCGACCATGTGGGCCAGGACGGCCCGGTATCGGTCGATGCCGGTCACGCCCCTGGCGCTGTCGAACACGTCCGGCACCCGCATGCCCAGCTTGTCGTAGTAGGGGATCGGCTTGCGCAGTTCGTCGAAGGCGGTGGAATACGGCACCAGTTGCTCGGACTCTTGCCACAGTCCGCGCAGGTAAAGATCCAGCTTGCGCTCGACGTCGGCGAACAGGACGCCATGGCGCTCACGCTGCAGGACGGCACGGGCATCGGCGGACTGGAGCGAGAAGTAGTCGACCTGCCGCTCCGGATGGTTGCGGTAGTTACGGATGCCGTATTCGACCCAGTTACGCACCCCCTCCATGGCGAGCTGACTGAACAGGAACGGGGCCTGCTGGAAAAACTCGGGCAGGCCGGGGCTGGGGAAGGTGGTGTGGTGGCCGTGGATGGAGCCCGTGGTGCGCTGCATCAGATCGTCGGCGATCGCCAGGTAATGGCTCATCTGCTCGCGCGCATGCTGCTTGCGGGCCACCGGCGCGAGGGTCTGCAGGAAGGGCGTGATGGCCTTGCCGTTGGGCGACTTCTGCATGCGCATGACGAAGGCCATGACCTCGGACAGGGTCGCTTCCTCGCCCAGGGCCTTGACCACCGAGGGCCATTCCTCCAGGAAAGCGAGCATGGGCTCGACCCCGCGCCCCAGTTTGCCGAGCACGCGGGCCGCATCCAGGTAATGGTAGATGTCCTCGCGGGACAGGATGGCCAGGGCCTCGGCCATGACATCCTCGAACACCTCCTCGACCTGCTTGAAGCCGGTGTCGAGTTGGGCCCAGTAGGCCTTCATCAAGGGGTGCTGGTATTCGGTTTCAGTCATGGTCGCTCCTCTCCCCTCCCCGCCGGGGGAGGGGCTGGGGGTGAGGGAACCCGGGTGGGTAATGCCAACGTTGCTCCCTCTCCCCTGTCCCCTCTCCCGGGGGGAGAGGGGAGGACTCTTCGACAGCTTGCCATGCAGGCGGTCGAGGACACCGAGTTTTTCCCATCCTGGGGCCGCGCCCGCCTGGAGGCGATGATGAAGTCCCGGCCGGACTGGTGCGTGTCGCGCCAACGCAACTGGGGCGTGCCGATCACCTTCTTCATGCACAAAGAGACCGGCGCGCTGCATCCGCGCTCGCAGGAGATCCTCGAAGAGGTCGCCCGACGCGTCGAACAGAAGGGCATCGAGGCCTGGTTCAGCCTCGACCCGCAGGAGGTACTGGGCGCCGACGCCGAGCACTACGAGAAGGCCGGCGACACCCTGGACGTCTGGTTCGACTCCGGCGTCACGCACGCCTGTCTGCTCAAGGAACGCGAGGGCCTCAAGCACCCGGCCGACCTCTACCTGGAGGGCTCGGACCAGCATCGCGGCTGGTTCCAGTCGTCGCTCCTGACCGGCTGCGCCACCGACGGCCACGCCCCCTACGAGGCCCTGCTCACCCACGGCTTCGTGGTCGACGGCAAGGGCATGAAGATGTCCAAGTCCAAGGGCAACGTCATTGCCCCGCAGAAGGTGTCCGACACCCTGGGCGCCGAGATCCTGCGCCTGTGGGTGGCCAGCACCGACTACTCGGGCGAGCTGACCATCTCGGACGAGATCCTGAAGCGGGTGGTCGAGGCCTACCGGCGGATCCGCAACACCCTGCGCTTCCTGCTCGCCAACACCGCCGACTTCGTCATGGCCGACCATGGCCTACCGGCCGAGCAGTGGCTGGAGATCGACCGCTACGCCGTCGCCCTCACGCGCCAGATGCAGGATGCGGTCCTGGCCGACTACCGGGTCTACAGCTTCCACACCGCGGTACAGCGCCTGCACAACTTCTGCTCCGAGGACCTGGGCGCCTTCTACCTCGACATCCTCAAGGACCGCCTGTACACCTCGGGCCCCGGTTCGCGCGCGCGCCGCTCGGCCCAGACTGCCCTGTGGCACATCCTGCAGACCCTGACCCGGCTGATGGCGCCCATCCTGTCCTTTACCGCCGAGGAGATCTGGGCCCTCAACTGCAAGGCCGACAGCGTCTTCCTGGCGGTCTGGCACGAACCGCCCAAGCAAGCCGACGAAGACCTCCTGATCGCCCGCTGGAGCCGCCTGCGCGAGCTGCGCGGCCTGGCCACCAAGCGCATCGAGGAACTGCGCGCGGCCGGCCAGGTCGGCTCGTCGCTGCAAGCCGACCTGACCTTCCTCGCCGAAGGCACCGACTACGACCTCCTGAGCAGCCTGGGCGACGACCTCCGCTTCGTCACCATCACCTCGGCCGCCAAGGTGGCGCCCGGCGCCGGCGAGACCCGGGTCGAGGTCGCCGCGCTCGGCCATGCCAAGTGCGAACGCTGCTGGCACGTGCGCCCGGACGTCAACGCCGACCCGGCCCATCCGGGCCTGTGCGGACGCTGCGTGAGCAACCTGCACGGCGAAGGCGAGAAGCGTGACTACGCCTAAGTCAGGGCTGCGCTGGCTCTGGCTGGCCGGCCTCACCCTGGTCCTCGACCAGGTCACCAAGCTGGCCGTCATCGCCAAGCTGGCGCCCTACCAGGACGTCATCCCGCTGACCGGCTTCTTCAACCTGGTCCACGTCCACAATGCCGGCGCGGCCTTCTCGTTGTTCGCCGACCAACCGGGCTGGCAGCGCATCTTCTTCATCGTCCTGGCCCTGGTCGCCGCGGTGGTGATCCTCGACCTGCTGCGCAAGGTCAACGGCCGCACCCGCTTCTGCGCCGGCCTGGCCCTGATCCTGGGCGGGGCGCTGGGCAACGTGATCGACCGCGTCCTGTACGGCCACGTCATCGACTTCCTCGACGTCTACGCCGGCACCTGGCACTGGCCCGCCTTCAACGTCGCCGACTCCGGCATCACCGTGGGCGCCGCCCTCCTGATCCTGGACGCCTTCAAGCACAAATGAACACCGTGAAACCCGGCGACCGGATCACCCTGCATTACCGCATCGCCAGCTACGGCCAGGAGATCGTCGATACCTTCCCGGATGCCCCGGAGACCTTCCGGGTCGGCGACGGCGACATCGACGCCCGCCTGGAACAGGCCCTGGTCGGCCTGGTCGAGGGCGAGCGCAAGCTCTTCGAGCTGATGCCCTGGCAGGCCTTCGGCGAGCGCGACGAGGGCCTGGTGCAGACCCTGACCCGGAGCGACTTTCCCACCGACGCCGAACTCCTGCCTGACCTCCAGGTCGACTTCGAACTGCCCAATGGACAGGTCCTCACCGGCACGATACTGGCCGTCGAGGCCGACTCCGTGCGCATCGACTTCAACCACCCGCTCGCCGGCCTGCCGATCGAATTCGACGTCCAGATACTCACCATCGACCATGCCTGATCACGTCCTGCTCGCCAACCCGCGCGGCTTCTGCGCCGGCGTCGACCGCGCCATCGCCATCGTCGAGGCCGCTTTGAGCCGCTTCGGCGCCCCCATCTACGTGCGCCACGAGGTGGTGCACAACCGCTTCGTGGTCGACAACCTGAAGGCCAAGGGCGCCATCTTCATCGAAGACCTGGCCGACGTGCCCGACGGTGCCACCCTGATCTTCAGCGCCCACGGCGTGCCGCAATCGGTGCGCCTGGCGGCCGAGGCGCGCGGCCTGAACGTGTTCGACGCCACCTGCCCGCTGGTCACCAAGGTGCACAAGGAGGTGGTCAAGCTGCGCCGCGAGGGCTACGAGATCGTCATGATCGGCCACAAGGGCCACCCCGAGGTGGAAGGCACCATGGGCCAGGCCGACGGCGGCATGTTCCTGGTCGAGACCCCGGCCGACGTCGCCGGCGTCGCGGCCACGGATCCGGACAAGCTGGCCTACGTCACCCAGACCACCCTGTCGGTAGACGACGCCTCCCGTGTCGTCGAGGCCCTGCGCGCGCGCTTCCCGAACATCGTCGGGCCGAAGAAGGACGACATCTGCTACGCCACCCAGAACCGCCAGGACGCCGTCAAGCAGATGTCGGCGCATTGCGACGTGGTGATCGTGGTCGGCTCGCCCAACAGCTCCAACTCCAACCGCCTGCGCGAGGTGGCGGCCGGTTTCGGACGCGCGGCCTACATGGTCGACAACGCCGACCAGCTCGACCCGGCCTGGCTGGCCGGCAAGGCCTGCGTCGGCGTCACCGCCGGCGCCTCGGCACCCGAGGTGCTGGTTGACGGGGTCATCGTCCGCCTCAAGGAACTCGGCGCCCGTGACGTGCAACTGCAGAACGGCATCGAGGAAAAGGTCAGCTTCGCGCTGCCCAAGGGGCTGGCCTAAGCCTCACCATGACAGCATATTGATCCGGCCCGAATATAGTTTGATCGCCCCCTCACCCCCAGCCCCTCCCCCTCGAGGGGGGAGGGGTGCACGGCAGT
>JAAXVP010000366.1 GCA_013335435.1 Thiobacillus sp.
CCGAGGTCCAGACGTCGGGAAGCAAGTGGTGGGCATCCGCCTCCAGGGTGATCGACTTGAACTTGCGGCCCACCCCCATCAGGGTGCGCGCGGTCAGCAGGTTGATGATCGAGGCGAGCACCGATACGGCCAGGCCGATACCGACCGCTTCGAGCGGCTGCGGATTCATCAGCCGATCGACCGCCGTGTAGCCGATGCTGAAGGCGGCGATGAGGATCAGGAAGCCTTCGAAGGCGCTGGAGAAGTACTCCGCCTTGCCGTGGCCGTGGGCATGGTCATGGTCGGCCGGCTGCGCCGCCAGCGACAGCATGGCCAGGGCCATGAGGGCGCCGGCCAGGTTGACGAAGGACTCCAGGGCATCCGACAGCAGGCCGACCGAGCCGGTCAGCCACCAGGCCGCGCCCTTGAGCAGGATGGTCGCCAGGGCGGCGGCGATGGACAGCCAGGCGTAGCGTTTCAACGCAGCGTGCGACATGTGGTCTTTCGGATGCCGAATCAGTCGAAGTCGAACAGGTTACCCAACCAGGAGCGCCGGCGCGAGTGCTGCGAGCCATGGCCATAACCGCCGTGGCCGTGGTGGCCCTTGCGGCGGTGGTCATCGCCGTACCGGTAATCGTCCGGGTAGGCCCGGTCATCCACCGCGCCGGCACCCTGCTCGGCCTTTTCCAGCAGCTTGTCGAGTTCGCCGCGATCCAGCCAGATGCCACGGCATTGCGGGCAATAGTCGATCTCCACGCCCATCCGCTCGGTCATGAGCAGGTCGGCGTCCTTGCATACTGGGCACTTCATGATGGTCTTCTCCGGTTGAATCAATCGTCGTCGTGTCCGCGTTTGCCGCCATGCCTTTCGCCGCCCCATTCGCCGCGTCCCTCCGCCTCGTCGCTGCTGCGGTGGCACTTGACGCAGTTTTCCCAGTTTCGGATGCCCTCCTCGGCATGCTCCGCGCGGATGTTGGCCGGCGTGTGCTCGTGACAGCCGTAGCAGGTGTACTTGCGGTAGTCGTTGCCGACGTGGCAGGTCGCGCATTTGGCGTTGTGGTCGCCGTCGAGTCGGAAATACTTGTCGTGATCGAAGCTGGCCGGCGTCCAGCCCTGGGTGTTGTGGCAGGACGAGCATTCGTTGGCGATCTGCCTGTGCAGGCCGTCGGTCGGCTTGGCATGGCAGGACAAGCACTGCCTCCGGGTGACGTCGTCGAGCAGGCCATGGGCGAAGCGGCCGCCGGCGCGGCGGTACTTCAACACCCCGGCGTGGTCGCCGTGGCAAGCCAGGCAATCCTGCTGCGCCAGCTTGCCATGGAAGGCGGCCTTACCCTTGTCCTTGATGATGGCCACCCCCTTGCTGGTGAACAGGCCGATCCGGTCGACCTTGTGGCACTCGACGCAACGCGCCGAAGGGGTACCGAAGAAGTTGTCGTGGCAGGCGTAGCAGTCTGCGTTCAGTTCCTTGTGGCCCGCGACCAGCGGCCCCGGTGCCACCATCAGGTGCGGGTAGATGAAGACCAGCAGCGCCAGCGCAGCCAGGTTGGCGACGAAAACGAGGATGACGGTGCGGTACTTCATCGCCAGTTCCAGAACAGGAAGATGCTCAGGATATGGCCCAGCGACAGGACCACGAAGACCAGGGTGATGGGGAAGTGCACCGCGCGCCACTTGGCCATCAGCTCGAAGGTCACGGCATCCCAGAACAACTCCTTCTCGGTCTCCTCCTTGCTCATGCCCTTGAGGCTGTAGTTCTGCCGGCGGGCGGCGACATGGCGACGCGAGCGGTCGAGCAGGAACTTGCCGATCAGGCCGCTGAATACGTTGAGCATCATGGCCACCAGGGCCAGCCAGGGCAGGATGGCGTTGAAGTGGACGCCGGCATGGATCAGCACCATCAGGGCGCCGATCAGGGTGAAGGTCTCATGCACGGTGAGCAGCGTGCGCGGATTGCCGGAATGGATCAGCTTGCGCTTGCGCATGGAATAGCCGAACGAGAGGATGATCAGCAGGCTGCCCGGTATGCCCAGGTAGCGGCCGACCCAGACCAGGTCGAGGGCGTGCAGGGCGTAGTCGCCGGCCAGGGTGGCGGCCACCAGGGCGAGCAGGATCAGGATGAAGGGAACGACTTCCCGGTGCAGGAGCGAGGTATCCATTAGGCGGCAAGTACCAGTTCGGTTCGTGGTTGGGCCAGGCAGAGCAGGCAGTTTCCCGGCGCGGCTTCATATTCCGGGCGTTGTTCGTAGACCACCTCGCCGGACACGATGGCGGTCTGGCAGGCGCCGCAGCAACCCGAGCGGCAACCGGATTCGACCTTGACGCCGTTGGCCTCGGCCAGGTCGAGCAGGGAGCCGGCGTTCCAGTCGGCGCGGATGCCGCTTTGGGCGAAGCGGACGCCCAGGGCCGGCCCCGCCACGCGCCGGCTCACCGTCGCCGGGCCGAAGGCCTCGTAGTGGATGCGCGCCGCCGGCACCCCCCAGTCCTCCAGGGCAGGCACCAGGGTCTCCATCATCGGGGCCGGGCCGCAGACGTAAAAGTGGTAGGGTTTCAGCGGCAGTTCCAGGCGCAGGCGTTCGAGGTCGACCCGGCCGGCATGGCGGTAATCGCGACCCTGGAGATCGTCCGGCCCCGGCCGGCTGAAGCAGACGTGCAGGCGCAGGTTGGCATGCCGGGCGGCCAGTTCGGTCAGGGCATCGCGCATGACCATCTCGTTGCCGTCACGGACGCCGTAGAACAGCCAGACCTCGCGTTCCGGCCGCGCCGCCAGGGCCGCGGCGAGCATGCTGTAGACCGGCGTGATGCCGATGCCGCCGGCGACCAGGACCACCGGCAGGTCGCGCGCGACATCGAGGTAGAAGTGTCCGCTCGGCGCCTTCATCGCCAGGACGTCGCCCTCCCGGACATGGTCGTGGAAATGGTTCGATGCCTGGCCGCCCGGCACCCGCTTAATGCTGACCCGGTAATGCGCCGGGCAGGCCAGGTCGGACAGGGAATAGCAGCGCACGACGGGCTTCGGTTCGCCGGCCAGCCCGAGCCGGAAGGTCAGGAACTGGCCGGGCAGGAAGGCCGGCAGCGGCTGGCCGTCGACCGGCGCCAGCCAGAAGGAGCAGACGCGGCCGGCGGCATCCTCGACCGCGCGCCGGGCGACCCGGAACTCGCGCCAGCCAGGCCAGGCCGGGGCATGGTCGCCGGCCGGCTCGGGCTCGGGCATGGGCTCGGCGATACCGCCCAGCTCCCGGAGGGCCTGGTAGGCCAGCCAGTGGCGG
>JAAXVP010000367.1 GCA_013335435.1 Thiobacillus sp.
GCCGTGGGCGTGCGCGAGAACCAGCTGTTCAGTCTGGGAGGCGCCTGATGGCCCGCGATCCCGAACTGACCCTCGGCTTCGACGGCCGCTGCCCGGACTGCGGCCGGCGCCAGGCCGACCTGCCGGACGCCCTGCCGGCGGTGGGCGACGACTTCGACTGGGACCTGCGCGACTACGACGGCTTCCGCCTGTACATGCTCCAGGAACTGGCGGCCCGCTACCCCGAGCGCCGGCGCTGGACCCCGGCCGACGTGGAGGTGGCCCTGGCCGAGGTGCTGGCCTACGCCCTCGACCAGCTCTCCGACGGCCTCGACCGCGCCAGTGCCGAGGCCTACCTGGACAGCGCCCGGCGGCCGCAATCCCTGCGCCGCCTCCTTTCGTTGGTGGGCTACGACGCCGCCGGCCTGGCCAAGCGCACCCGCGACAAGCCCTTCGACGGCCTCACCGAGGCCCAGTCGCGCGAGCCCCTCGCGGCCGACGACCTGACCCGCTTCGACAACTGGTGGCTGGACCACCCGGAGCGCATGGACCAGGCCCGCCTGGACGGCCCCCGGGCCATCCACGACCAGCACCGCATGGTCACCCTGGCCGACTTCGAGACCCGCCTGGAGGAACACCCCCTGGTCCTGCGCGCCCACGCCTGGGAACGCTGGGACGGCGCCGGGTCGACGGTGCACGTGGCGGTGATCCCCTGGCAGCCCAAGGGCGGCCACCTGGGCCTGGACGACCCGGGTGACTACGACACGGCGGCCTGGCAGGCCACCGACCGTTTCCACGACGAGCGCGACCTCTACCTGCCCGACCCCCTGGACCGGCCCAGCGTGCGCGCCGTGCTCTACCCCTACCTGGAGGCCTACCGCATGGCCGGCCAGGAGGTGGTGCTGGAAGAGGCGGTGGAGGTAGGCGTGGTGATGACCCTGTCGGTGACGGTGGCGGGCGACTACTTCCAGTCCGAGGTCCGCCACGCCGTCGAGCGCGCCCTGGGCACCGGCCCCGGCGGCTTCTTCGAGCCCGGCCGGCTGCGTTTCGGCGAAGACCTCTGGGCCAGCGACGTGTACCAGACCCTGATGGCCCTGGACGGGGTCGACAACGTCTGCCTGAACCGCTTCAAGCGCCTGGGCGACCGTTTCCCCGACCACGCCGCCGACGGCCGCATCGCCCTGGAGGGCCTGGAGGTCGCCATCTGCAACAACGACCCGGCCCGGCCCGAGCGCGGCTATTTCAGCCTCAACCTGCATGGCGGGAGGAAAGGGTGAGAAGAGTGCCATTCAATCGATCCGGCTCACCGCTTAAGCGTGCGGATTCGTCGTCCCCGCGAAGGCGGGGACCCAGCCCTATCAAACTGGATTCCCGCCTGCGCGGGAATGACGAACACACCCCTCCCCCCTCCGAGGGGGAGGGGCTGGGGGACCAGCCCGCAGGGCGCAGGACGCCACAAAGTGGCGGTCCCGAGCGAAGCGAGGGATGGGCCGTAGGCCCACAGAGGGGGCGAAACAAAATGGAACCCAGCCATGCCTGACCTGACCCGCTGGAACCGCGCCGGCCTCGCCCGCTTCGACTACCTGGACGGCAACGCCGCCGTCTACCTGGAACGCCTGCGTGCCGGCCTGATGCAGGCCTTCCCCGGCTGGTCGCCCTTCCGGCCCGACACCACCGACCACGCCCCCCTACCCGGAGAGACCGAGGAGGCCCGCAAGCAGCGCCTGGAGGCCCTCTACCAGGCCGACCCGGACGACCTGCTCTGGCAGCTGACGCGCCAGTTCGCCCGCGCCTGCCACGTCCTCGGCGGCCATGTCGACGCCTACGCCAACGAGGCCTACCTGGGCACGGCCAGCCAGTGGGACAACCTGCGCCGCCTGGTCGCCCTGCTCGACTACGCCCCCCGGCCGCCCGCCTCGGCCAGCACCCCCCTGGCCCTGTTCCTCAAGCCCGGCCTGGCCGGCACCGTGGCCGCCGGCCTCCAGGTCAAGCACAGCCCGGCCAAGGGCGCGCCCCGGGTGTTCGAGACCCTGGCCGACCTGGACGCCGACAGCGCCTGCAACACCCTCTACGCCCGCGACCACGACCGCAACCCCCATGCCCTGGCCGGCCACAGCCTGGAACTGGAGGGCCGCCTGGACAAGCTCAAGTCCGGCGAGCCCCTGGTCCTGGAGGACGAGCGGGACGGCCGTCTGTCCGCCCACCTGGTCCAGGGCGTGCTCCTGGGCGAGACCACCACCACGGTCAGCGTCAGCCCCGCCCTCCCGGCCGGCTACGCCCGCGGCTGGACCGTGGTGCACGCCCTGGCGAAGGAAAAGCTGGCGCCCCTGGGCCCCGCCGCCACCGGCGTCGACGCGGTCGGCCACGGCCTCCAGCTGGCGGTGCCGGCCGACGGCCTGGCGGCCGGCGACATCGTGCTGATCCGCTCCGGCGACGACAAGCCGTACTACCGGCGCATCAAGGCCGTGGGCGATCAGCGCCTGGTGTTCTACCGTGCCGTCGGCCGCCTCACCCTGGCCGGCGCCACGGTGGCGCGGCCGGTCACCGTGCCGCTGACCATGCTCGACCATCCGGCAAAGAACCGGACAATCGTGGGCGGCACGGTCACCGACGTGGTCTACGCCGCCGGCGACTGGTCGCGCCTGGCCGACCAGTGGCTGGCCGACCTCCGTGTCGTGGCGGCGGGCGGGGACCGGCGCGAATACCTGCCCGTGTATTACTGCCTGCACGCCAACTACTGCCCGGTGGGCACCGAACGCCTGCCCGAGGGTGGCCGGCCCGGCTACACCGTCCTGACCCTGACCTGGCACCCGGATACCGACGACGTGCCCGGCAGCGACAACCTGGCCCTGAACAATCCCCAGACCCTGCTGGCGCCGCCGCCCCAGGCCGGCGCCTGGACGGTGGACCTGTTCCTGAACAAGAGCGCCGACGGCCGCCTGCCCCCGGCCCTGGTCACCAAGGCCTGCAAGCAGACCGCCGCGGGCGACCTGGCGGTGCTGGTGAAGGGCAACCAGATGGCCTGGGCCCGGCTCGCCTCGGTGGCCCTGGACATGGAGCACGAGGAGGCCACCCTGACCGCCGAGACGACCTGGCAGGACCGGGGCGGCGGCCCCTTCTTCCTGGCCGCGAGCCGGGTCTACGGCCACTTCACCCTGGCCGCCCGCAGCGTGGCCTGGCAGGTCAACGACACGCCCCTGGCCGGTCGCCGGGTCACCCCCGATACCCAGCCGGCCGGACTCAAGTCCGGCCGCGCCGAGA
>JAAXVP010000080.1 GCA_013335435.1 Thiobacillus sp.
TAGGCGGCGCGCTTCTCGGGATCCTTCAATACCGCGTAGGCCTCGCCCAGTTCCTTGAACCGGGCCTCGGCGTCGGCGGCCTTGCTCACGTCGGGGTGGTACTTGCGCGCCAGCTTGCGGTAGGCGCGCTTGATCTCGTCCTGGGTGGCGCCGCGCGGCAGGCCGAAGGTCTCGTAGTAATCCTTGAATTTCATGGCCGGGGCCGGCTACCCGCCGCTGCCGAACAGCATGCCGGCGCCGGCGGTCAGGGCCATGGCCAGGGCGCCCCAGAATACCACCCGCAACGACGCCCGCACGACCGGGGCGCCGCCGGCGCGGGCCGCCACGGCGCCGAGGGCGGTGAGCACGGCCAGCGAAGTGCCGGACACCACGGCCACCAGGTACGCCGCCGGGGCCGCCCACGCGGCCAGAAGCGGCAAGACGGCCCCGACCGCGAAGGTCGCCGCCGAGGTCAGCGCGGCCTGGGCCGGGTAGACCGTCACGCTCTCGCTGATGCCGAGTTCGTCGCGGGCATGGGCGCCCAGCGGGTCACGCGCCATCAGCTGGCGGGCCACCTGCTCGGCCAGTTCGGGACTGATCCCGCGCTGGACGTAGATGGCCGCCAGTTCCTTGTGTTCCTGTCCGGGTTGCGCGCTCAGTTCGGCGCGCTCGCGGGCCAGGTCGGCCCGTTCGGTGTCGGACTGGGAACTGACCGAGACATATTCGCCGGCCGCCATCGACATGGCCCCGGCCACCAGCCCGGCCACCCCGGCCAGGAGCAGTTCGCCCCGGCCGACCTGGGCCGCCGCCACGCCGACCATCAGGCTGGCGGTGGAGACGATGCCGTCGTTGGCGCCCAGCACCGCGGCGCGCAGCCAGCCTATGCGCTGGTTGCGGTGGGCTTCGCGGTGACGGGCACGGGGCATGAGGGCGGATCGGGTGGGCGTATGCGGCGCACCCGCCAGACCGGCCAGGTGCGTCGCGCTCCCGCCATCATGGGTTGATTTCGTGGCCGATGATGCCGCCGACGGCGGCGCCACCGACCGTACCGATCGCGCTGCCGCCGGTGAGCACGGCGCCACCGACCGCGCCGACTCCGGCGCCGATGGCGGTGTTCTTTTCCTGCGCCGACATGCCGGCGCAACCGCCGAGACCGAACACGACGGCCGTAGCGACCGCGCTATACGTCAATTTAGTTTTCGTTTTCATGGTGTTGCCTCTTGGTATCACTGTGGGACTACGGATACTTGCGCGCCCCGGAGGGCGCGTCTTGTTACTTGCCGAACTTGGCCTTCGCCTGGTCCAGGCATTGGCTCTTGGCGCTGCCGGCAAAGGCGTCGCACTTTTCTTTCGCGACCGCATAGTCGGCATTGACCTTGTCATCCGTGGCGTCCTTGCGGGCGTCGGCGGAGGTTTCCCGGGCCGTGGTCTTGGCTTCGGCGGTCTTCATCTGCGCCTTGGCGTCGGCCAATGCGGTGGTCTTCGCCGCCTTGGCTTCCTTCACGCAGACATCCTTGGCGTTGCCGGCCTGGTCGTCGCAGCGTTCCTTCGCCACGGCGTAGGCGGCCTCCGCCTTGGCGACCAGCGCCTCGTAGCGGGTCTTGGTGGAAGGCTGGTAGCTGGCCGCGAGATCGGCCTTGGCGACCTTCTCGTTGCCCTTGGCCTCGGCCACGCAGATATCCTTGGTGTTTCCCGACAGCGAGCCGCAACTGGACTTGGCCACCTTGTAATCGGCCGCGATCTTGTCCTTGCCGGCTTGATAGTCGACTTTCGAGATGCCCTCGGCCATGGCGCCGCTGGAGAAGGCAAAACCGAGCGCAATGGCAAGGGCACTGATATTGAGATTGTTCATTTGCATTCCTTGGTGTGGTGGGTAGGGTTTCGGCGCATCGCCAGGGTGCGGTCCGCGCCCTGGCCGTGTCCGATGTCATTCAGGATGTGGGCTGGCATGGGTGACGTCTGTCTGCTGGCGAACATAGACGCCATTTGTATCCGCCTCGGCTGGCTGCGCGGTACCGGCGACGCTCGCACCCTCGACCGAACCAGGATCATGGCTTGGCGGGTCGCATGCCGGCGATCATTCACGCCCCTTCGGGTACCCATGACCGACTTTCAGGGACATTTCCTCAAGTCGAGGTGATAGACCAAGGCCCCACCCGGGGCGGCATCCGTGCTGTCCAGGGAGGCCATGGCCGCGCCGGCGCGCAGGTCGCCATCGAGGCCCAGCGTGATGTCGACATCGAGGCTCGCGTCGGCGCCGCAGCCCACCCGCTTCATCTGTCCGGCACCGATGATTTCCATAAACGAAAAATCGTCTTCGCGCGGGCCCTTGACCTTGCGTTTGAATTCGCGGCCGTGCTGGCTGTCGTGCGGCCCCAGGAAATAGTGCACGCCGAGGGCGGCCTCCTGTTTCGCCGCCAGCTTGGCGAAGCCCCGGTAATCGACCCTGTAGACGCCGACTGAATAGTTCGCGGGCAGATTCAGCGGAGCCGAAATGCGGCACGTCTTTCTCGGCCCGCCGCCGGCATCACCGCTGGCAACGGTGAAGCGGTCGAACAGGATGCTCAAGGTCGTGCCATCGGGGGACACGACGGTCGAGTAGCCGCCCTCGGGACAGCCGTCGGCCGCCTGGGCCGCCGCCGGCAGGCCGGCCAGGAACACGGACGCGCAGATGCAGTTCATCATCGGCTTCATGGTATTGGCCTCTCGAAACATGGCGGCGCGGGAAACCCGGCACCGCCCGATACTCGCTTAGGGAAACGCCGATTTATCCGTCATACCCGCGTACGCGGGAACGACAAAACCGAATTAATCGGTGCCTGCTCAGTTGCACTTGCGCCATTGCAGTTGGTAGATGATCGCGGCATTGACGTCTTCCGAGTCGATCGAGGCCATGGCTTCCCTGTTCTGGAGCGTACTGACCCGCATGCTCGAGTTGGTGCGCAGGTTCACGTCGGCACCACAACCCGACCAGACGATCGCCTGGGCATTGAGCTCGTTGTTGATGAAATAGTCTTCGTCGAGGGGGCCGCGGAATTTCCTCTGGAAGGACGGGCCACGGGTACCGGCGAAGAAGTATTCGACATTGAACTGGGAGGTGGCCGAGACCGGCAGGTGATTGAAGCCGCGGAAGTCGATCTTGAGGACCGATACGCTCAGGCCCTGGGGCACGTGCACCGGGATGGCGATGTTGCAGCTCTTGCGGTCGAAGCTCTTGCCGGTATCGCCGCCGACCGCCACCTGGTACTGGTCGAACAGCAGGCTCAGGGATTTCGCATCGGGACTCAATGACACGGATACCGTGCCGGCCGGGCAGCCGGTGCCACCGTATCCGGGCTCGCCCAGGGAAATATCGTCGGCGGCGAAGGCCGGCGCGCCGAACAGGATTGCGGAAAACAGCAGTATGCTTTTGTTCATGGTGGATCTCCGGTTGCTGAGGGGTCTGCTTGAAGCCAGGCGGCCTTGCCGGGGGACGACATCGAACCCGGCAAGCCGGCTAGACGGGACTGAGCCTATGGAGAACCGCGCGGGTCTTCCGTCTGCTGGCGTACATTGCCGGCAATATGGCGGCGAGGAGGACAGGGGGCCGGCCGCAGGGGCCACTTAATCGCCCAGCAATTCGGCCACCGGATGGAGCGGCGCGACGTTCTGGGCCACCACCTTGACGATGGCCGTGATCGGCATGCTCAGCAACATGCCCCAGACGCCCCACAGCCAGGTCCAGAACAGGAGCGAGATGAACACCGCGGCGGTGTTCATGCGGGCGATCCGCCCGGTCATCCAGGTGGTGACGAAGGTACCGACCAGGGTGGCGATGGCCAGCGAGACCGCCATGACCAACAGGGCGGTCGCCGGCTCGGGGAACTGCATGAACGCGGCCATGCCGATGCCCGCGGCGGTGACGGCCGGACCTAGGTAGGGGATGAGGTGGAGCAGGCCCGCCGCCACGGCCCAGGCGCCGGCGTTGTCGAGACCGAGCCAGCGCAGGGCGGCCCAGGTCAGCAGGCCGACCAGGACGTTGGTCGCCAGCAGCATGAACAGGTAGCGCTGGATCGATTCGTCGATGTCGTCGAGGATGTGCACGGTGATCTTCTTGCCCGACAGGGTCGGCCCGGCCAGGCGCACCAGCTTCTTCTTGTAGGTGTTGCCGGAGAGCAGCAGGAAGAAGGTCAGGAACAACACCATGGTGGCCTGGCCGATCAGCCCGGCGGCGCCCATGGAACCGGCCCAGAGGTAGTTGCCGAGCAGGAACCGGGGCGGATCGATGACCACCCGGGTGGTCGCCGACCGGGGCGTCGAGGTCACGCCGGTGGCCTGGTTGGTCGCCCGCTCGATCTCGCTGGCGGCGCTCTGCACCTTGCCCATGGTGCTGGCCTGACCCCGGCGCAGACTGTCCAGCCCGGCCGACAGCTGGATGGCCGCCGCCGGCAACTGGTCGAGTATGGTGCGCACCTGGCCGCGCAGGGAATACGCCCCCACGGCCAGCGCACAGACCACCCCCGCCATGACCAGGCCGGCGCCCAGCACGCGCGGGACGCGGAGGCGCTCGAGCCAGGCGACGATGGGGTTCAGGGTGTAGGCGAACAGGATGCCGAGGAGCAGGGAGATGACGAAGTCGCGCGCCCATTGCAGGGCGAACACCAGCGCGATGGCGGCCAGGATGGCCAGGGCCACGCCCTGGCCCGAGATCGGCGCCCGGACCGGCAAGGCGGTCGAATCGATGTCGGCCTGGGAGGGCTTGCCTGCCGGAACCTCCGATGTCTGCATTGCATGCGTTGTCATCGGATGGCCCTCTAGTTATTGGGTTTGCTGCGGGTAATGCGGGTGGGCGGCCTGGCCGCGATCGCTCGGGCCAGCGCCCCGACGAGCGTCGCCGGGCATGCCGCCCTGCGACGCTCGTGGCAGGACAGGGTTTACTTGAGCCGCATGTCGTTGCGGACCGAGGTCACGCCGCTGACGCCGCGCGCCAGTTCGACGGCCCGGTTGGCCGCATTCTGGGTGTTAACGAAGCCGCTCAGCTGGACCACGCCCTTGAAGGTCTCGACGTTGATCTCGGTAGCCTTGGTCATGGGATCGTCGAAGATGGCGGCCTTCACCTTGGCGGTGATGACGCTGTCGTCGATGTATTGACCGGTGCCTTCATGCTTCGGCGAGGACGAGCAACCCACGGCGGAGGCCAGGGTGACGGCGAGAAAGACGGCGGACATGTATTTGCCTAGTTGTTTCATGATTGACGCTCCATAAGTGAATAAAACAGAACCTTCGAGTTCAGCCCGAACCTGGCGGAGTCCAACCGAAACGCTGTAACGGCGCCATGTAGGGAAGATAGTCGCCAGGGCCTTCTCGGTCTGTGCGGTGCCGCACGTAGCCGGGCGAGGAACCGCCCGGCCGGCGTTCGGCGGCGGCGAGCAGCAGGTCCTTCATGCCGGCTCCGCCGCCGTCGAGGACATTACTCACGCGGTTCGCCCTGTCGGTTGACGGTCACGGTGGCGCCGGGCGAGGCGGCCATCTGGACGCGATGCTCCTGGCCGCGGAAGCGGTAGATGACATCCCAGTATTCCGGGCGGTCCTGGTTGGGGACGTCGGCGCAATGCTGGACGTCGCGGCCATAGGCCTGCTGGCCGTCGCGGCCGGCGTTGGCGCCCACCGCCGCCCCGGCGACGGCGCCGCCGGCGGTGGCGATGTAGCGGCCCTGCCCGTCGCCGACCTGGTGGCCGAGGATGCCGCCGATGATGGCGCCGACGATGGCCCCGGATACGTTGCCGTCACGCTGGTCCCTAACGACCCGTTCGCGTTCGATCCAGCAGCGCCGATCGGGCGGCCCGACCACGGCCCGGACCGAACTGACCCGGGCCTGGAACAGCCTCTCGCCCTGGCGGCGGTGGGCGTCGTAGACCGGGATCGGCGGCGTCGGTGCGTAGCGACCTTCGTCGAAGCGATCGTTCCAGCCCACGGCGCGTACCGACGAGACGCGGTCGTTCAGGCCCATCGCCGCCAGCGAGGGATAGCGGCCCGGACGCAGGACGACGCAGCGCCCCCTGAACTGGCTGTCGTCGCAAACCTCCCAGCGGTAATTCCAGACCACGACCGACGAGGCCCGGTCGTTGAAGCCGCGCGACTTGAAGTTGTCGACCTCGTTTTCGGTCAGGAACGAGCGGCCGTCGAAGCCTTCGCGTTCGTAGAAGGTGATCGCCGCCATCGCCGGCCCGGCGATGGCCACGCCGGCCAGGATCAAAGCGCTTTTCAACAATGCATTCATGGTGGTCTCCTGAAAGGGGGCGCCTGGCGCAAGCCCTGTCGGATCGCGCCATTCGTACTTCACTATGGCGCCCGGCCCGGTCCCGGTCTGTGCGCTGTCGAACGGAGACCGGGGCCTGGGCAGGGTCGCAAGCGGCCGGCGCGGTCGAATCCGGCCGCTATGTTCGACATCGCACTGAACTCGGCGCGACATGCCCCTACCCTGGGCCTGCGCCGTACTCGTCGATGCCGTCGAGCCGGACGATCGCGGCGGCCTCGTAGCCATCCGCGCCACGCCCAACCTACAGAAAAGGATTCGCCATGAACCGTCCCATACTGATTGCAGCCCTGCTCGCCCTATCCTGCCTGGGCGCATGCGACCGCCCCGCCGTGGTCTATGTCGCCCCCACCGCCGAGCCGGTGCCCGGCCCGGCCGGTCCGCAGGGCGCCACCGGCAGCCAGGGCGCCACCGGATACCAGGGCGCCGAAGGTAGCCAGGGCATCGAGGGGGCCACCGGCCGCCAGGGCGCGACCGGATACCAGGGCGTCGAGGGTAGCCAGGGCGCCACCGGCAAGCCCGGCGAAACCACAACGATCGTCGTGTTGCCGGCGGATACCCCGCCCGCGAAGTGAGTCCATTTCGAGGAGTACGTCATGAGCTTGGGAACCGTACTGCTGATCGTCCTGATCCTGTTGCTGGTCGGTGTCATTCCGAGTTGGCCGCATAGCCGTAGCTGGGGCTACGGCCCCAGCGGCGGGATCGGGCTGGTGCTGATCGTGGTCATCGTGTTGCTCGTTCTGGGTGTGCTGTGACCGGCAACAGCGGGGGCCTCCGTCGACCTGGCGGAGGCCCCCTTTGACCTGGCCGACCCGCCTGCTGCTGGCCTGGCTGGTCGGCTTCGGCCCGGCGCCGGCCCTGGCCGGCGTACCGGACACGGCCACCGCCGCCTGGCTCCAGGGCCGATACGCCGCCCTCGCCGAGCGCTTGCGGCAAAACCCGTTCCAGCGCCCCCTGTACCTGGAATCGTCGGAATCCGGCGCGACCTTGCGCGGCGACATCTACGCCGTGCTCGATCATCCGTTCGCCACCGTCGGCGCCGCGCTCGATGAGCCGGAAGAGTGGTGCGACGTGCTGATCCTGCATGTCAACACCAAGTATTGCCGCGCCGCCGCGGACCCGACCGGCACGCTGCTGAAGGTCCGCATCGGCAAGAAATCCGCCCAGCCCCTGGACGATGCCCAGGCCGTCGAGTTTGCCTATCGCGCCGCCAAGGCGGGCGCGAACTACATGGAAATCCGCCTCGATGCCGCCCAGGGGCCGCTGAGCACCCACGACTATCGCCTCCGCTTGCAAGCCGTGCCGCTCGACCCTGGCCGCACCTTCATCCATCTCGGCTACGCGTATGGCTATGGCCTGGCCGGCCGGCTGGCCATGCAGGCCTACCTGGCCACCCTCGGCCACGGCAAGGTCGGCTTTACCGTCGCCGGCCACGCCCCCGACGGCGAGCCCGAATACATCGACGGCATGCGCGGCGTGGCGGAGCGCAACACCATGCGCTATTACCTCGCCATCGATGCCTATCTGGGCGCCGGCTCCGCGCCGCCCGCCGAGCGCCTGGAAAGACGTCTGCAAGCCTGGTTCGACGCCACCGAACGCTATCCCCGCCAACTGCACGAGGTCAGCCGAACCGCCTACATGGACATGAAGCGGGACGAATACCGGCGTCAGCAGGGCGTGCGCTGAGCGCTGCCGGTAGTGCTTCATTTCATTTGGAAAGCGTTGATTATCGGTCTCGTCGTTCCCGCGAACGCGGGAACCCAGTCGGATCAAGGCACTGGATACCCGCGTTCGCGGGTAGGACGAACAAATCGGCGTTTACTTGGCAACGACCGATCAGTGCGGATCCTTGTGGTTCTCTTCGAAGCGCTTGATCTGCGCTTCGGCCTCGTCCTTGGAGACCCCGTAGGTCTCCTGGATCTTGCCGGCCAGTTCGGTGCGCTTGCCGGCGATCACATCGAGGTGATCCTCGGTGAGCTTGCCCCACTGTGCCCTCACCGTACCCTTGAACTGCTTCCAGTTTCCTTCGACGATATCCCAGTTCATATCAAACTCCTTGCGTTCTTGACCTAAGAGTCGGCGTTGCTACAGGACGGTGGTCAACGACCGCCCGGCCGGTTTTTTCCCGCTTTGCGATCCCAGTAGAAAGGGAGATTGCCGTCGGCCTGGTAGCGTTTTTTCGCACCAGGCCGGTAGACCCAGGCCACCACGGCGATAAAGGCCAGTGGCAAGCCCAGGAAAAAGCCGTATTCCGCGATGAAGTTGATGACCTGATCCATGCTCTGCTCCTGATGACCGTGACGGGTGGCGACGTGCCGGTCCGATCGGGACTGACGGGTCCATCCGAGGCTTGAGGATGGCACGGCGGCGGGCCCCGCACCGTGCGACGGCGCACATAGGCGGACGGGATACGGGGCCGCGGCCGCATCTGTTCGACAGCGCACAGACCGTGGCCGGCAGTTCGGTAGGATGACTGGCGAAGGATGCGCGGCATCGGTGCCGCCTCCCGTGCGCGTGAAGCGCCAACGACAAGAGGACGACCATGAACCATGCCACTCAGGATTACCAACGCCCAGGCCACGAGGCCGCGGCCAGCCCCGAATTTCCCCATGCCGGCGGCGACTGGTCGCGCGAAGGCGCCCAGGCCATGGCCCTCTCGCAGGGCCTGATCATGACCGAAGGCCACTGGCGGGCGGTGCGCGCCTTGCAGGAACTGAATGCCCGCGACGAGGCGCCGACCTTGAGCGCCCGCGACCTGCACGACGCCCTCGACGAGTATTTCCATGCCGAAGGCGGCATCAAATATGTCTACCTGCTGTTCCCCAAGGGGCCCCTGGCCCAGGGCTGCCCGATCGCCGGCCTGGAACCGCCGTCGGGAACCCAGGACCGGGGCTTCGGCAGTGCGGTCTAGCCGCCTGCCGTATCGGTAGCGCGCGGCGATCCCGCTGGACGCTACCGAGATGGCACGGGCGCGAAAGGATACCGTCCATGTCGCATCCCGCACCGCCAACGCGGGCGCCAGCCTGGCTGGGCGCCGCCCTCGCCTGCGGCCTGCTCGCCGGCTGCGCCAGCTTGCCCGACGCCCAGCGCGAGATGGCCATGCCCCACGCCGATACGGTGGTGTTCGACAATGCCCACGGCCCGGTCTCGGCCCAGCGCAATGCCGCCATCATCGAGGGGCTCAAGATCCGCTCGGGCGACATCGACATCCTGGACAAGCACCTGGCCAAGGAGCAGGCGATCAATGCCGACAGCCCCCTGGTGCTCGGCAACAAGCTGGTCCTGCTGCGGGACGGGCCGGCCACCTACCGGGCCATGTTCGCGGCCATGCGCGCAGCCACGGACCACATCAACCTGGAAACCTACATCTTCGAGGATGACGAAATCGGCCGCCAGTTCGCCGAGATCCTGCTCGAGAGGCAGGCCGCCGGGGTCCAGGTCAACCTGATCTACGACAGCGTCGGCTGCCTGGACACGCCCGGCGCCTTCTTCCAGCAGTTGCGCGCGGCCGGCATCCGGGTGCTCGAGTTCAATCCGGTCAATCCGCTGACCGGCAACGACCCGAAGTGGCGACTCAACAACCGCGACCATCGCAAGCTGCTGGTGGTCGATGGCCGCATGGCCTTCCTCGGCGGCATCAACATCAGCGCCGCCTATTCGAGCGCCTCCACGCTCCGGACACCCGGCAAAGCCAAGCGACCCGCCCTGGGCTGGCGCGACAGCCACCTTCAGGTCGAAGGCCCCGTGGTGGCCGAGTTCCAGAAACTGTTCATGGCGACCTGGAACGCCCAACAGGGCGCGCCGCTGGCCCGGCGAGACTATTTTCCCCCACTCGCCAGACAGGGCGACGCGATCGTCCGCGCCATCGGCAGCGCCTCCGCCGATCCCCACAGCCTGATCTATCTCACCCTGCTGTCGGCGATCGGCCAGGCCGAGCAACGGATCGATCTCACCAATGCCTACTTCGTGCCCGATCCGCAATTGCTCAAGGCCCTGACCGACGCGGCGCGACGCGGTGTCGACGTCCGGCTGGTCCTGCCCGGCCATACCGATTCCTGGGCGGTCTTTCATGCCGGACGCTCGCATTACACGACCCTGTTGCGGGCCGGCGTGAAGATCTACGAGCGGCGCGGCGCCGTGATGCATGCCAAGACCGCGGTGGTCGACGGGGTCTGGTCGACCGTCGGCTCGACCAATCTGGACTGGCGCAGCTTCCTGCACAACGACGAACTCAACGCGGCGATCCTGGGCCGTGACTTCGCCGGCCAGATGGAAGCCATGTTCGCCGGCGACATGGCCGAATCCGACCCCGTCGATCTCGAACGCTGGCAGCGCCGTTCGCTGAAACTGCGCTTGCAGGAATGGGCGGCGCGGCTCATGGAATACTGGTTGTAGCGTGGCCAGGCCGCACGAAAAACAACGGCGAGAGTGCCTCGCAGCCACCCTCGCCGGATCATCCGACGCATCGTCGATCGCGCCGGACGCCTTTCAGGCCCAGGTCAATTGCCGACCTCGTGGCCGATGACGCCGCCGACCGCCGCGCCGCCCAGGGTGCCGAGCGTGCTGCCGCCGGTCAGTACCGCGCCGCCGACCGCACCGACACCCGCGCCGATGGCGGTGTTCTTTTCCTGTTGGCTCATGCTGGCGCAGCCGCCGAGCCAGAGCAGGGTCGCCGCAAGGATCGCGACGTAGGTTGATTGAGTGATGTTTTTCATGGTGTTGCCTCTTTCAGTACATTACGTTTCCGGCTCTGCCGCGAGAAACCTTGCCGCGGCAGGCCGGTTACCCAAGGTCGCCGATGGATCGATGCGGCAAACCTGGCTGCGATGGGTCGGCAAACCATGCCGGTCATCCATCCTTGCCAAGGCCGTCGCGTTGCGCGTCCATAGGCTCCGATGCGATCAGGGTATCGAATCCCCGTTTCAGCGTCTGTCCGCTGCCACACATAGCCGGCCATGCCGATCCATGGCCTCGGCCCGGTCTGTGCGCTAGCGCACGATCCGATCGGGGCCGGGCATCTATACTCGAATCGCCGCGGCCATCCGGCCCGCAACCACGCTGGCGTGACCCGCACCCAGCGCCGGCCCTCGGGAGATCGCTCATGTCCAGCCCGCACGACCCGCGCCAGAACCACCTGCTCGACGCCCTGCCGGCGGACGAAGGCGCGCTCGTCTTCCCTCGCCTGGAGTGGATTCCGATGCCACTCGGCGAGACCATCTACGAACCCGGCATCCTGATGGAGTACGTCTATTTCCCGACCACGGCCATCGTGTCCCTGCTCTACGTCATGGAAAACGGCGCCTCGGCCGAGATCGCCGTGGTCGGCAACGAAGGCATCGTCGGTGTCTCCCTGTTCATGGGCGGCGAAACCACCACCAGCCGGGCCGTCGTGCAAAGCGCCGGCCACGCCTACCGGTTGCCCGCGCAATACCTCAAGGAGGCCTTCTTCCGCGCCGGCCCGATGCAGCGCCTGCTGCTCCGCTATACCCAGGCCCTGCTGACCCAGATGGCCCAGACCGCGGTCTGCAACCGGCATCATTCGGTGGACCAGCAACTGTGCCGCTGGCTGCTGCTCAGCCTGGACCGCCTGCCGGGCAACGTGCTGACCATGACCCAGGAACTGATCGCCAACATGCTCGGCGTCCGTCGCGAGGGCGTCACCGAGGCGGCCGGCAATTTGCAGAGCGCCGGCCTGATCCACTACAGCCGGGGCAGGATCACCGTGGTCGACCGGGCCGGGCTGGAGGCCCGGGTCTGCGAGTGCTACGCGGTGGTCAAGAAGGAATTCGATCGCCTGCTGCCCTACGTTTAGGGAACCGCCGGTCAATTCGTTTCCGTCGTTCCAGCGCAGGCGGGAACCCAGTTAAATCAAGGCGCTGGATACCCGCGTTCGCGGGTATGACGAATGATCCTGCGATTCCCTGGATAAACCGGCCGGGTCCTGGCCGAGCCGTAGAAATACCGCCCTATGGGCCCTGGCGCACAGAGCCTATCGGCGATGTCGCGTAGGGTACCGACCAGGACTCCACCACGCCCCCAGCGCTTCCTCGAATTACGGGACAAGTCCCGGTGCGTCGGCATGGTTTCCAATAATTCAGTCAAAGGAATGACCATGAGAAATGCCACGTTTTCGAGCACGATGATCACACGTCCGCTGTTGCTGGCGGTTTTCGCGACCTTTGCGGTCGCCGGCTGCGGTACCACCGAGCCACGCTACCAGAACATCGCCGAGAGCTATGTCGGTCCCACCGGCGCCGATGGCCCGGCCGGGCCGGCCGGCGTGCAAGGCCCGACCGGTGCGACCGGCCCGACCGG
>JAAXVP010000368.1 GCA_013335435.1 Thiobacillus sp.
GTTCGATGACACCTCCAAGCAGAATCCGCCCACCCAGGCGGGCTGGGATGCGCTTCAAAAGGCGCTGTCATCGCTTATCGACGCCCTGCGGCAGCGGGTTCGCACGCCCCAAGACAGCCTATGGGACCGCGTCCGGACCGCCGTCGAAGCGATGCCGCCGGCCCAGCGCGAGCTGCCCGACTGGACTTACTGGCTCGGCCGCGCCCAGCTGGCGCTCGGCAACCGGGAGGCGTCGCGCAAGGAGTTCGAGCGCATTGCCGGCCATCCGACCTTCTACAGCATTCTTGCCGACGAGGAACTCGGCCGCACCTTCACGCTGCCCAGGAAGGCCCGTGCCACCAGCAGCGACGAAGCCGAGATCATCCGCCAGACCCCCGGCGTGCAGCGGGCCCTGGCCCTGTTTCGCCTCGACATGCGCACCGAAGGCACCCGCGAATGGAACTGGACCCTGCGCAACCGCGATGACCGTTTCCTGCTCGCCGCCGCCCAGTTCGCCCAGCAACTCGGCATTTACGACCGGGCCATCAACGCCGCCGACAAGACCCGCGACGAGCACGACTACAGCCTGCGCTACCTGGCTCCGTACCGCGACCGGATCGAGCCCAACGCCAAGAACCGTGCCCTCGACACCGGCTGGGTGTATGGTCTGATGCGCCAGGAAAGCCGCTTCGTCACTGCCGCCCGTTCCGGGGTGGGCGCCCAGGGCCTCATGCAGGTCATGCCCGCCACCGGCCAGTGGGTCGCCGGCAAGCTCGGCATGAAGGGCTATAACGCCGGCTGGCTGCAGGATCCGGACACCAATGTGATGCTCGGCACCACTTACATGCGGATGGTCCTCGAAGGCCTCGACAACCACCCGGTGCTGGCCTCCGCCGCCTATAACGCCGGCCCCGGCCGGGCCAAGCGCTGGAAGGACAGCAAGCCCCTCGAGGGCGCGGTGTACGCCGAAAGCATTCCCTTCAACGAAACCCGCGACTACGTGAAGAAGGTGATGGCCAATACGATCATCTACACTGCCCTTCTCGAAGGCCGCGCGCCGTCCCTGAAGGCCCGCCTGGGCACCATTGCGGCAAGCGACGGCAGCACGGCGGGTCTTGGCAGTCCGGCGCCGGGGGCCGGTCTCGAAGAGTAATCAGGTTGCCGGGGAATTGTCTGCCGGCAGCAGCGTCTGTAAGACATCCCTCTACCGGTAAATCACCATGTCCATCCGCAAGGTTCTCATCATTGGCGGCAGCGGTTTTGTCGGCACCGCCGTTGCCGCTCGTTTGGCCCGTGACGGTATTGCCCTGCTGATTCCGACCCGCCGCCGGGATCGCGTCCGCCACCTGCTGTCCCTGCCGACTGTCGAACTTGTCGAAGCCGATGTTTTCGAGCCGGCCACGCTCGAGCGCTTGATGACAGGCGTGGATGCGGTGGTCAGCCTGGTAGGTGTGCTGCATTCCCGTTCCGGCACGCCCTACGGCGCCGATTTTGCCCGTGCTCATGTGGATTTGCCGACCCGTATTGTTGCGGCCGCGCGCAAGGCCGGTGTGACGAGGATCGTGCACATCAGCGCGCTGGGGGCCGATGCCAGCGGACCGTCCGAATACCAGCGCTCCAAGGCTGCCGGCGAGGCGGCGATCCGGGCGGCGTCGCCCGATGTGGGCTGGACCATCTTGCGTCCGTCGGTGATCTTCGGTGCCGGCGACAGCTTCCTGAATCTCTTCGCCGGCCTCCTCAAAACCTTCCCGCTGCTGCCCCTTGGCGGTGCCGGTGCGCGCTTCCAGCCGGTGTATGTGGAGGACGTGGCCAATATCGTGGCCGAAGCCCTGACCCGCCCCGATGCGCTTGGCCAGACCTACGATGTGGCCGGCCCGCGCCAGTACACATTGAAGGAACTGGTCAAGTATGTGGGCGAAGTAACGGGGCATCCGCGTCCGGTCATCCCGCTGCCGGAAGGCTTGGCGATGTTGCAGGCCAGGGTTCTCGAGTGTCTGCCCGGCCCGCTGATGAGCCGCGACAACGTGCGTTCGATGCGCGCCGACAATGTCGCCAGCGGCCCGGCGCAGCCCTGGGGCCGGCAGCCGACTTCCCTTGAAACCATTGCCCCGGCTTATCTCGGCAGCGCCAACAAGCGCGGCCGCTTCGATTCCTACCAACTACGTCGTCCATGAAAATCTAGGGCGTCGGTGGTGCCATTCGCGACGAACTCCTCGGTCTGCCGGTCAAGGACCGGGACTGGGTCGTCGTCGGCGCCACCCCGGAAGCGCTCCTTGCCGAGGGCTACAAGCCGGTCGGCAAGGATTTTCCGGTCTTCCTGCACCCGAAAACCCATGAGGAGTACGCGCTGGCGCGTACCGAACGCAAGACGGCCCCCGGCTATGCCGGCTTCGTCTTTCACACCGATACGTCGGTGACACTGGAAGAAGACCTGATCCGCCGCGATTTGACCATCAACGCCATTGCCCGCGGCGAGGATGGCGCGTTGATCGACCCCTGCGGCGGCCGGCAGGATCTGGCCCTGCGGGTGTTTCGCCACGTCAGTCCGGCCTTCGCCGAAGATCCGGTGCGCATCCTGCGCCTGGCGCGCTTTGCCGCACGTTTCGCCGATTTTTCGGTGGCGCCGGAAACCCTTGAGCTGATGCGCGGCATGGTTGCCAACGGCGAGGTGGACGCCTTGGTGCCCGAGCGCGTGTGGCAGGAAATTGCCCGTGGCCTGATGGAAGCCCGACCGTCGCGGATGATCGAGGTGCTGCGCGATTGCGGCGCGCTGGCGCGCCTTCTGCCGGAGCTGGACTGCCTGTTCGGTGTGCCCCAGCCGCCGCAATATCACCCGGAAGTGGATACCGGTGTGCATCAACTGCTGGTCATCGACCAGGCGGCGGCCACCAAGCAGCCGCTGCCAGTGCGCTTCGCCTGTCTGCTGCATGACCTGGGCAAGGGCGTCACGCCGGCCCACGTGCTGCCCCATCACTACGGCCACGAGGCGGCCAGCGAAGGGCTCGCCCGCCAGGTCGGCGAGCGTCTCAAGAGCCCGGCAGATTGCCGCGATCTGGCCGTGATGGTGGCCCGCGAGCACGGCATCGTGCATCAGGGCCTGGTGCTGCGTCCGGAAACCGTCGTCAAGCTCATCGAGCGCTGCGACGGCCTGCGTCGGCCGGAACGCTTTGGCGCCCTGCTCGACGCCTGTGCCTGCGATTTCCATGGCCGCACCGGTTACGAGACGCGTCCCTACCCCCAGCGG
>JAAXVP010000081.1 GCA_013335435.1 Thiobacillus sp.
CGCGGTCTGGCCCAGGCGGAGGCCGAGCGCCGGCTCGCCCGGCACGGCGCCAACCGGCTGCCGCCGCCGCGCCGGCGCGGTCCCTTGCAGCGTTTCCTGCTCCAGTTCCACAACGTCCTGATCTATGTCCTCCTGGCCGCCGGCCTGGTCACCGCCGGGCTCGGCCACTGGATCGACAGCGGGGTGATCGTCGGCGTGGTGGTGATCAACGCCATCATCGGCTTCATCCAGGAAGGCAAGGCCGAGCACGCCCTGGAGGCGATCAGCAAGATGCTGTCGCCCTCCGCCCTGGTCCTGCGCGAGGGCCAGCGCCGCAGCCTGGCGGCGGAACAGCTGGTGCCGGGCGACATCTGCTTCCTGGCCTCCGGCGACCGGGTGCCGGCCGACCTGCGCCTGGTCGAGGCCAAGGGTCTGAAGATCGACGAGGCGGCCCTGACCGGCGAATCCCTGCCGGTCGACAAGCAACCTGACCCGGTCGCCGCCGACGCGGCCCTGGGCGACCGCGCCTCGATGGCCTGGTCCGGCACCCTGGTCACCTACGGCCAGGGGGTCGGCGTGGTGGTCGCCACCGGCACCGATACCGAGATCGGCCGCATCAGCACCCTGCTGTCCGGGGTGCAGAGCCTGACCACGCCGCTGCTGCGCCAGATGGCGGTGTTCAGCCAGTGGCTGACCTGGGCCATCCTGGCCATCTCGGCCCTGGCCTTCGGGTTCGGCATCCTGTTCCGGGGCTACAGCGCCGGCGACATGTTCCTGGCCGCAGTCGGCCTCGCCGTGGCGGCGATCCCGGAGGGCCTGCCGGCGGTGATGACCATCACCCTGGCCATCGGCGTCCAGCGCATGGCCCGGCGCAACGCCATCATCCGGCGCCTGCCGGCGGTCGAGGCGCTGGGTTCGGTGACCGTGATCTGCACCGACAAGACCGGCACCCTGACCCGCAACGAGATGACCGTGCAGCAGGTCATCACCGCCGACGAGGTGCACGAGGTGACCGGCGTCGGCTATGGCCCCCACGGCGGCTTCACCCTGGCCGGCCGCGACGTGCCGGTGAGCGAGCATCCGGAACTGATCGACATCGCCCGCGCCGGCCTGCTCTGCAACGATGCCGAACTGGGCCGGATCGGCGACGACTGGGAACTGGCCGGCGACCCCACCGAGGGCGCCCTGGTCACCCTGGCCATGAAGGCCGGCCTGGCGCCGGCCTACGAGCGCGAAGCCCTGCCGCGCATCGACCTCATCCCGTTCGAGTCGCGCCACCGCTTCATGGCCACCCTGCACCACGACCACGGCGGCCATGGCCTGGTCTACCTGAAAGGGGCGCCGGAGAACGTGCTGGAACTGTGCCGACGGCAACGCGAGGGCGGCGAGGACCGGCCGCTCGACCTGACCGCCTGGCAAGCGCACCTGGCCGCCGCCGCGAACGCCGGCAACCGCCTGCTGGCCTTGGCGGTACGGGCTCAGGACACGCCCTCCGCCAGCCTGAGCTTCGCCGATATCGAGGCCGGCGGCTTCACCCTGCTCGCCGTGGCCGGCCTGGCCGACCCGCCGCGCGAAGAGAGCGCCGCCGCGGTCGCCGCCTGCCGGGCGGCCGGCATCCGGGTGGTGATGATCACCGGCGACCATGCCGACACCGCGCGCGCCATCGCCCACCGGGTCGGCCTGGCCGACACGCCCAGGACCCTGACCGGGGCCGACCTGGAGGCCATGGACGACGACCGCCTGCGCGACGCCGTAAGCAACATCGACGTCTTCGCCCGCGCCAGCCCCGAGCACAAGCTGCGCCTGGTCAACGCCCTGCAAGCCAACGGCGAGGTGGTGGCCATGACTGGCGACGGCATCAACGACGCCCCTGCCCTGAAGCGCGCCGACGTCGGCGTGGCGATGGGCCGCAAGGGCACCGAGGCGGCCAAGGAGGCGGCCGAGATGGTGCTCGCCGACGACCACTTCGCCTCCATCGCCGCCGCGGTCGAGGAAGGCCGCACGGTCTACGACAACCTGAAGAAGGCCATCGTCTTCATCCTGCCCACCAACGGCGGCGAGGCGGCCATCCTGCTGATCGCCATCCTGCTCGGCCTGACCCTGCCGATCACCCCGGTGCAGATACTCTGGGTCAACATGATCACCGCCGTCACCCTGGCCCTGGCCCTCGCCTTCGAGCCGGCCGAGGCCGACATCATGCGGCGGCCGCCGCGCGACCCGCGCGAGCCGTTGCTGTCCGGCTTCCTGGTCTGGCGCATCGTCTTCGTGTCACTGCTTTTGGTGGCCGGCGGCCTCGGCCTGTTCCTCAGGGAAAGCGCGCGCGGCGCCGGCCTGGAGGCGGCCCGCACGGCGGCGGTGAATGCCCTGGTGATGGGCGAGATCGCCTACCTGTTCAATTGCCGGCGCCTGACCGCATCGACCCTCAATCGGGCCGGCCTGGCCGGCAACCGGACGATCTGGACCACCACCCTCACCCTGCTGGTGTTCCAGGGCCTGTTCACCTACCTGCCGGTCATGCAACGGCTGTTCGGCACCGCCGGCCTCGACGCCGCGACCTGGACCGAGATCCTGCTGTTCGGCGTGGCGTTGTACCTGGTGGTGGAAATCGAAAAGGCCTGGCTGTCGCACAAGCCGAAAAGCGTGTAAGCGTTTCCCTTACGTAAACCCCCCAATTCCCCCCGGTCGCCGGATGGGTAGCATGCACGCCCACTGTGGATATTTCCGTTGACCATGACCGTACGCGCCCTGCCCATCTGCCCGCCGACCCTGACCTTGTCACCCGAGGCCACGGTCGCCGAGGCCATGAGCATGATGATCCAGCGCGAGGTGAACCATATTCCCCTGTGCGCCGAGCATGGCCGCTTCCTCGGCCTGATCAGCAGCAACGCCGTCCTGCGTGCCCTGCTGCCGGCCGGTGCGCGCATCGAGCACGGCGTCGAGAACCTGAATTTCGCCGGCGACACCCTGCCCATGCTGCTCTACCATCTGCGCGACGAAGCCCAGCGGCCGGCCATGGAACTGGCCGACGCCAGCGTCACCCCGGTGCGCCAGGGCACGCCCCTGCTGGAGGCGGCCCAGCTCCTCTCGCGCACCACGGCCCCGCTGCCGGTGGTCGGCGATGACGGCCGCCTGATCGGCATGATGAGTCGGCGCATGCTGCTCACCTACCTGCTCGACAAGTCGAGGAACGCCTGACCATGCACGGTGCCGCGCACGCCACCATCGCCATGTTCGGCGCCGCCCTGTCGCTCCTGATGCGCGCCGCCGGCCACGACGCCGAGCACCAGGCCGAACAGGTGCCTAAGCGCTGCGCCGAGGTGGAATGGGTCGCCATCTTCTTTGTCGGCCTGTTCGTGGTAGTCGCCGGGGTCGAGAAGGCCGGCGCCCTGGTCAGCTTCACCGGCGGCGCACTGGCCCTGACCGCCTATGTCATCCTGTGGACCTCGGCGATCGTCTCGGCGGTGGTCGACAACCTCCCCTTCGTCGCCACCATGATCCCGGTGATCCAGAACCTGGGCTCGGTGGTCGGTCCGGAAAACCTCGGCACCCTGTGGTGGTCGCTGGCCCAGGGCGCCTGCCTGGTCGGCGCTTCCGCCAACCTGGTCGTGGCCGGCTTCGCCGAGCGCGCCGGCACCCCCCATCCGGTTTCTCCCCTTCATGCTGGCCGCCTTCCCGTTGATGCTGGCCAGCATCGCCGTGTCCAGCCTGTACGTCGGCTGGCGCTATCTGTGAAAGGAGGACGCGGCGAGTAAAGAATGTCTCTGAGCAGGACATCCGCGGAAGACGATCGCGGTTATTTACGGGGCGGCCTTGGCCGCCCCCTTTTTTTGTCGGCTCGATATCCGGCGAACCGGGATGCTTACCTGAACGTCAGGCCACCCTGGCCTTGTGGCCGGGATCCGACCTAGCGATTCCAGCAATCGGCGACGGTCATGCTGGCACCGGACAAACCTTTCTGGCCGAGCTGGTTGAGGGTAAAGACACCGCAGGCGTCACCTGCCATGCTTCCGCCGTTAACGGGGGTGGCGTGGAGGGTGTAGGTCGACGTAGCGACCGCGGAGAGGGTAACGCTGTATTTTGCCGTACCATCGCGCGGCGATTGCGTTACCGGTAAGGTGACGGCCCCGCCGGCGGAGGTCCGGTCGTAACGATTGGCCTCGGTGAAATTGCGCTCCATGAACTGGGCGTTTTCCAGAAGCACCTCTTTCGCATCCGCCCGGGCCGAACGGCGTACGTATTCCAGATAACTCGGGATGGCGATGGCTGCCAGGATGCCGATGATGGCGACGGTAACGAGCAATTCAATCAGTGTAAAACCCTGCCTGTAGGTGCTGGATTGCATACGCGCCTTTCAAACCCGATGCCTGTTCATATGATCTGCTGCCAATACACCCGCACGGGCGCAGAACCGACAGGCGCCTGCCCCTTGTTCTTCAGGGTCATGATATTGCCGCTGGTACCGGAAAGTTCCTTGAAGGCCATCTCGCCGGACGGGTTGTCGAGCCATACCGGCGTCTTGGTAATACCCACGGTGGATTTGACGCCGGAAGCGTACCTGCCGCTGGCAAGTTCATCATCGGCATCGAATTTATCGTCATTGTTCAAATCGAACACGGCCCCCGTCTGCCCGGAACCCGTGAGCATGTCGAGTTCCATGACCCAACTGGTGCCGCCCGGGCTACAGGTCTCGGTAGAGGGGATCATGGTCGAAAAGATGACTCTGCCATATTTGATCAACGCTGGCGAAACCACGCGCTCTCCGGTTGCGGATCCGCCAGACAGGATGAGATCGAGATACCAACCTCGTTTTCCACCGGCATAGTCAACGGTGTTCAACGAGGTTTCCCGCACATCGAACCCGAATTCGGTCGTTTCGGAAAGTATCCTCTGCTCTTGGAGCTGGCTGCGCACGACCGTACCCAACGTGCCGTTGTCCCATATGGCGTAGAAACTCTGAACCTCCATGTTGCCGGGGTCCGCACTGGTCAGGTAACGACCGGTACCGAAGTTGACCAGCACGCCACCCGACGGGTGGCTACCGATCTTGGGTTGGGTCGTGATCGGCTGGATTTGGTTGCTGTCATTGCGCGCGGAAAACAGGGGAGCACCACCATTCGCAACGCCCCACGACGCCGCGGACGCACCGGAAAGGTCGAATTTCCACAAGTTGCCCTGCAAGTCGCCGGCATAGGCGGCATCGATAATCTTGTCGCCGTCGCCATCGTAGAGCACGGGTGTGGAAAGGCCGTTCGCCGTGGAGGTGCCTGCGGCGATCTTGGCCAGCAGGGCGCCGTCCCGCAACCTCACGACATAGAGGAAAGCCTTGTCAGAAGCGCCGTTGTAGCCATTGCCGAAAATCGCCGCCCAGTCACCGTTGTGCAGGCGTCCGATTTGCGGTTGGCTGAAGGTGTTGCCAAGATCGACAGCATCCGTGTATTCCCACAGAACCTTGCCGGCGACCATGTTTTCGGGATCGCTGATATCCAACGCATAAATGCTCTTGCCACCGGCGCCAAGGCCGCCGACCAGGATGGTCTTCCACTGGCCGGAAAGATAGGCGTCACCCACGCTTGGGGCGCCATCGACAAAGGCTTTATGGGCGTAGGCCGGGTCGGTCAGTTTGCTCAGGTTTCCATACACCCCGGCGGGGATGTAGGCGAACAATTCCTGGCCTGAGCCGACATTCCCGACGTCGGCGCGGAAGCCGTGCAGCATGCCGTCGTTGGCCCCGACATAGACTACCGGCGTACGGCTCGCCTTGGTAGCCAGGAATGACTGGTAGCTGCTTTTCTCGGCCATGGTGACGGTACTGCCGGCATAGCCGTAGTCCTCGTCTTTCACATAGATCGGATCGGAGTTGATGATATCGCCGAGGACCGTAACCCTGCGGTTACGGAAAATGCCCCCGGCAAAACGTACTTCCTTGCTGGTGTCGCCGCGCAACCAAGCCATGCGCTCGCTACATTTATTGTCCACCACCCCAGAGGCGTTGGTATCCAGGGCCGTTTTCTGTGCGGCACTGAGGCTGCTGTTGCAATTGCTGAAGGTTTTCCCGCTGCTGCCGTCGTAGGTGAATATGGCACGGGAAGCGGCCGCCGGAATCAGGTCCGCGGCATCCCACTGGGCCGTGCTGATGCTACCGTCGCCGCTGACCGGAAAGGCGATGAACTGGCCATGCCAGTCCTGGCTGTCGAAGCGCGCCTGGTAGACCAGGGTTCCTGTCTGCAGGCTGGTGGAGTTCGCGGCGAGCGCCGCCGCCGAGGGATTGGCATTCAGGATGGAGGTCAGGGCGGTCTGGAAAGCGCTGTTGAGGGCCTGCGGATTGTCGACGCTGAAGAATTCCCCCCGGCTGTTGATGGCGGCATGCCAGAGGTCGTAGACATGGCCGATAGGCTCGTTGCCCAGCGTTGGCGATTCATCGATGGCCGGCCAGTATTTGGTACCCGCCGCCAGCGCGGCATAATCGCCCGTATAGGTACTGCCGCCCCATGCCGGGTCGGTCAACGTAGCGCCGAGACCGAAGCCGATGGTGAAGTTGACCATGTGCTGCCAGGTCGCGGGATCGTTCCGAGGATTCCAGTATTGTTGCGCCGATGTTCCCGAGCGGTCGGCGATATGCGGCGTCAAGTTATTCGGCATCGCGGCACCGGTACGCAGATCGGTAGCCCAGTAATCGAATGCGATGTCGGCCAGGCTGTTGCTGTAACTCATGCCGGATGGCGGCGAGGCGCCGGTATTCCGGTAGGGGTACTGGGGCGAATATGCCGTCCCATCCGGAAGAGTCCGGGAGGTCGAATCGACATTGCCGCCGAAATTGGTGTTGTTGTCGCTATTCCATAGACCGTCGGTGAACAGGATATGGAAATTCTTCCGGCAACTCAGTTCCGTACCCAGGGTGACATAGGGCTCCTCGGCGTAGGGGCTGCTCAGACCGCTGGCCTTGTAATAGTCCCCGGCCCGCTTCAGGGTGGTGCGCAACGGGGTCGATCCGCTCAAATCGAAGCGTTGCAGCCAATCGTAGAAATCCTTCCGATGGGTCACCGTGGCCGAGCCGGTCTTGAACGCGTCGAGGCTGCGCATGCGGTTCTCGTGGCTGGTATTGTCGTAGCCCTGGCAGGTGGTGCCGAAGCTGGTGCAGCCAGTCTTGTTGACGGTCTGCCAAGCCAGGCGGATCTGGTTGGTTTCCAGGCTGGTTACCGCATTCATGGCGCCCGACATCGCGGACAGCGCCCGGTTGCGGTAGAAGGAGAACCAGTTGGCGAAATTCTGCTTCTGCGCGGTTGAATTGCCGCTGGCGATATCGGCGGACGAGCCGACGTTCACCTTGACGTAGCAATCCTCGTCTTCCTTCTGCTGGGCGGCATTCCCGGTACAACTCCCAGGCTGTGTCTGGCCGGGCTTCTGGCTCCAGAACAAATAGTAATAGGCGGCGGTACCGCTGGTCTGCTGGCTATTGGTGGTGAATTCCTGGCTGGGGTTGCGTGCCCGCAGACAGGTATTGCCCCAGCCGCCGATAGGGGTGCCGGTAGCCGTCGCGCTCAGGAAGGAACAGTTCGACGTACTGGTGTAGTCGGTGGCGCTGACATCGGGGTAATACTGGAAGGTGACTGTGTAATTGTTGCTGAGGTTGATCGAGCCTTTGCCGCTGTCGAAACCGTTGACGTAGGCGGCGGTGAAACTGGTGCTGTAAGTCGTGCCGTCGCTACGCGTCGGGATGTCGTAGACGACGCTCGGGTTGTAGTAAAGCGCGTTGTAGTAGCTGGATTTGTAGCGCCGGCCGCTGGCGATGTTGGTGCCGCTCGAGTTGTGGCCGATGGTATCGGGCACGTGCGCGTGGCTCATGCTGAGCGAGTCGTCCAGGGTGATGACCACATTCGGCGTGACATTTACCGTCAGGAATAGCGGATAGTCCGACAGGGTCAGTGCCGCCGGCGCCACCCCGAACCGGGCGCTCGCCAATACGACGAAGAGACCGATCAGCAGGGTCTTCAGGGCTGTACCGGTTACAGGCATGTCAATCTCCCATTTCATGGGGTGTAGCGATACACCGCCTGTAATACCACCACGGCATTGGCTTCACCGCCGACGCCGCGCGCGGTGACGCGGTAGTACTCGGTGGTGCCGACGGCAGGCATCCGTTCGACCCGGTAGCGCGGCTGCTCTGCCACCTGATTCAGGTTCTGAGACGGACTGCGGTAGCTCGACCAATTATTGGCATCGCGCCAGTGGTTGGCGTCGTTCGCCTGCATGGCGTTATAGGTCGAGAGCCCGGCCTGGCTACCGTCGAAGGCAAGCAGACGCCAGGCATTGAGGGTGGCGCTCGCATCTTTGAGTGCAGCCTCGGCGGCCTGGAAGGCCAGATCGCGATTGCGGGTGTTGCCCGCCATGCGTTCCTGCATGGTGTTGTTGAGGGCCGCACTGGCCCCGAGCATGCCGAGTATGAGCAGGAAGATGATGGAAAAGATGAGCACGACACCGCGCTGCCGACTTGGCGGTGTGGTCTGACTGCGGCGAAGAGGGGAAGGTCGCTTCATGCCTCGGCTCCTACAGTCGGTTGCGCAGGGTGATGACGGTCGTGAAGACCTTGCGCAGACGGTGATCGGTGGGCGTATGGGCCGAGCCATTGTAGGTATAGGACTGCGGCGTATTGGTGATGACCTCGTTCCGGCGCGTCACCATCAGCAGCGAGGCGCGCAGACTCAGCACCCGGGCCCAATCGGTCACATTGTCCGCAGTCACATAGGTATCGACAGCGCCATCCGCCGGCACGGTCGTGTCGACACCGTAAGTCAATTGCATATCCTCGACCCCCTCGGCGACTTCCTCCGCGTCAGTCGAGGCGTTGCCGCCGGAGGCACCGAGTTTCTCGCGGTACAGGGTGGGCTCCCCGGCCAGGTTGGTGCCGACATAGTAGGTGCGGGCACTGAGGCGGAAGATGCGCGAGCCCGGTGCGAAGGTATAGGGCGTGCCATTGGTATCGCCGCACCAAGCCAGGGTCGGGTCTACCTGGCAGTTCGCCCAGGGCTGGAACGGGTTGCCCGCCCCGGAAGGTATGCCGAATCCCTTCGTGTAGTTACCCGGCGAGACCCCGGCCCCGGTATTGTGGACCACCACGTCGACGGTGTTGTTGTTGTTGACGTTGGTCATCTGGAACACCACGGCATGCGAGTTGTCGCACGCGACCAGGATTTCTCCCTGCTTGATGTCGTGGTTGGCAGTGAGTTGCAGCTGGGCCGCCGGCGGGTTGTGGCTGGCGATGATGTATTCGTGCGAGTTGTCGGCGCGCAGGACCGTCAAGGCATCGCGATTGGCAAGCACATTGGTGATCGCCGCCGGCATGCCCGAGCCCCCCTCGTAACCCCGCAACGACTGGCCAAGCAGGTTCTTGTCCCAATCGCTGCTGTCATTGAGGACATTGGCCATAGAACTGCTTGGACAGCCGAGCAAGCCCACCATGCGCAGGTCGTTCGCCATCGTCTCGAAAGTGAAGCGGGCGTTTTCCTGCATGCGCGACAAGGCATCCATCGTGCGGAATGCGTTCCGGCCGCCCAGATAGGCATAAACGATCGTGGCCGTGATGAGCATCCCAAGCACCAACGCCACCATCAGTTCCACCAGCGTGAGGCCGTACATCCGGAAGCGCGGGGGCTGATGGCGTCGGCGCATGCTAAAGGCTCGTCTGAGTAGTGAAAGAGGTCAACGTACCGTCGCGTTTGTCCGACCATTGCACGACGATGGTCACGTTGCCTTGCAGGTCGACGCTGACTGAGCCGTCACCGCCGGTCAGGGATTGCGCCATGTTTGCCTTCCAGTCGGCCAGGTCGACGCCGGCCACCCCACCGCCACCCAAGGCGCTGCCCAAGGCAATGTTGTAGCCACCGCCCAGGGCGGCCGCACGATTCGCCCGCATGCGCTCGGCGATGTCGTACGCGAGCATGGTCGCCTGGCTTCGGCTATAGGCGGAAAGATTGCTCTGTTGCGACTTCAGCAACAGCCCGGCGTAGCCGAGCAGGCCCAACGCGACGACCAGCAGACTCACCAGCACCTCGATCATGGTGGCGCCGGACTGCGCCTTGCGGTAGGAACCGGCTCTCCGCATCAGCAACTCCCCCGCGATAATTGGATGCGTCCGGTGGTGCTGATGTTGATGACGCGTTGATAGCCCGACACGCACAGGGTCAGGCTGCCGCTGTTGCTGCCGCCATTGCCCACACTCGAACCGTTGGGCAGGTAAGTCACATAGTTCGTGTAATTGCTGCTGCCGGTTAAGGTGAAATTGTTGCTGGATGGCTGGCCGACGCGCAGCCTGGTATCGTTGCCATCGACACTGCCGAGCGTATTGCCGTCGGTGAACACCAGCCAGCCGCTCTGCCAGGCAGCCGCGGTACTGCATACCGGGCTCGCCGCATTGGGATCAGCGCATTTGCAAACGGTAACCTGGATGCCGCGCTTGACCGCCTCGGAACGCGCCAGATTGAGCGCAGCGGTAAATTCGTTGGTCTGGCTGACGGCGCGGTTATTGTTGATCAGATCGATGAAATTGGGTACGGCTATGCCCAGAAGGATAGCCAGCACAGAGATCGTCACCAGCAACTCGACCAGCGTGAAGCCAAGTTCGCCACGCGTCCCTCCACCATGGCGGGCAAGCGCCAAAGTTTGGGAGCGGAATAGGGCTTGTGGATCCAAATCACCTCCGTCAATCGAACGAAAAACCGCCTGATCAACAGGAAACCTCCGGCAACGCCATTCACCTCGTTCGCAACTGTCCGAGGGCAACCCCGCTACCTTGCCCAATGTGGCAGGGCTAGGCCGGAAGCTTTGCGTCGCCGGATTTCTCCGGTTATGCCTTTTTAATTTTTTAATTAATTCTTAAGTACATCTACGCGCACTTTAGAAAATGCCGCCCATAATATCAAGTGTAATAATTGCCTTCAGGCTGGCGACAGGCAAAAAAGCCCGCAGTTGCGTGGCGCGGGCGGGAGGAGACCAGGAGGACCGCTTCAGCAGGCGTGCATGCGCAGCTGTTCGGCGTTGGCGACCCGGATGGTGCGGCCGTGCATCTGGATGAAGCCCTGCTGGGCAAGCCGGCTGAGCACGCGCGAGAAGGTCTCCGGGGCCAGGTTGAGGTGCGCGGCGATGTGCTGCTTGTTGACGTTCAGCTCGATCTCGAAGCTGGCGGTCTGGCTGGGCGCCAATTGGGTCAGGTAGTGGGCGACGCGCTGGGCGCTGCTGCGTTGGGTGCACGACTCCATGTTGTCGATCAGGTCGTGCACGCGGGTCGCCAGGCTGTGCATCAGATCCCGGCACAGGCTGGTGTTCGACTGCATGATGTCCATAAGCGTGCTGCGCGGCATGACCAGGAGGATGCTGTCGCTCATGGCCTGGCCGGCCATGGCGTAGGGGCGGTCCAGGATGACCGCCTCCGCGCCGAATATCTCGCCCGGATGGGCCAGACGGACGATCTTCTCGGAACCGTTCGGCGAAGGCAGGAACAGTTTGACCTGGCCGGCCACGATGAGATGCAGGCCGGCGGGGTGGGCGCCTTTGTGGAACAGCATCTCGTGCTTGCCGGTGCGATACTCCAGGGTCGCATCGGCCAGACGGCCGAGGTCGTGGGCGCCCAGGTTGCGGAAGATCGGCTGCCGGGAAAGGATTTCAGCGATGGAATGTCTGGTTTCGAGGATCATGGTTCAGTCAACCTGCAATGTCGTTCACCGAGACCCCATTCTAGAAATCAGGACATGCGAGTAAACATATGCGAATTCCAGACCCAAACGCTCGACATACCACCTAAGTGGTAGTCCTTGACCGGGACATGCAATTAAAATCATGCCGTTATGCTCAGCACCCGGCGGATGCCGAATACCCCCGCCGCTGAGGTGGTATCACCATTAATCTCCCGCCCGGTGTGGATTCCCGGCCACGCATGACGCCAAGCAAGCTGTTGAAACGCCTGTCCAGACGCACCCTCATCCTCGGCCTCGGCCTCGGCATGGCGACCTTGTCCTTGATCGGCGTGATCGGCATGGCCGCTTCGGTGGCCATCGTCGAGAAGGTGCGCGGCAGCGCCCAGGCCATCAACGTCTCCGGCAGCCTGCGCATGCAGAGCCATCGCATGGGCGGCCTGGTCCTGGCCGGCATGATGGATGCCGCCCCGGACCGGCGCGAATTGACCGCCGCCATGACCCGCTTCGAGGCCAGCCTGCACCATCCCTCCCTGCGCACCATCCAGGAACGCGAACCGGACAGCGACTATGCCCACCTGTATCGACAGATCCAGGACGACTGGCAGACCGACCTCAAACCCTTGCTCAACGCCCATGCCGACCGGGTCGCCCCGGCCTCGGCCAGCCGGCACCACGAACTGCTGGCGCGCATCGACCTCTTCGTGGCCGACATCAACCGCCTGGTCGCCCTGCTGGAAAACGATACCGAGGCCCGGATCGGCCAGTTGCACAGCCTGCTGGCGGTGGCCCTGGCACTCACCTTCACGGTGATGCTGACCCCGTACAGGACCGCCAGCA
>JAAXVP010000369.1 GCA_013335435.1 Thiobacillus sp.
CCGTTCCCTGACCGGCGCCACCTGGGCCCCGGCCTACATCAGCTACGGCGACAACAACCGCTCGTCGATGGTGCGCATCCCCCACGGCCGGCTCGAACTGCGCCTGCCCGACGGCGCCTGCAACCCCTACCTGGCCACCGCCGCGGTGATCGCCGCCGGCCTCGACGGCATCGAGCGCAACCTCGATCCGGGCGACCCGCACAACCAGAACCTCTACGCCCTGAGCCCCGAAGAACTGAAGGCTGCCGGCATCGAGATCCTGCCCCAGAACCTCCACGAAGCCCTCCTCGCCCTGGAGAAGGACACCGTGCTGTGCAAGGCCCTGGGCCCGGTCGCCAACGAGTTCCTGCGCCTCAAGCACATGGAATGGGTCGAGTACATGCGCCACGTGTCGGACTGGGAAATCAAGAACTACCTGGAATTTTTCTGAGCAACGAATCAAAGACTGAACGAAGGAGAAACAACATGTGTGGAATCGTTGGACTGCTGGTGAAGACACCGGCCCTGCGGGAACAACTCGGCGCGCTGATGGTGCCCATGCTCATCGGCATGACCGAGCGCGGCCCCGACTCCGCCGGCCTGGCCGTGTTCGGCACGCCCCTCGCCGAAAACGAACGGAAGATCAGCCTGTACTCCGGCCTCACCGATGACGGCGCCGACTTCAACTGGCTGGGCCTGACCCACGAGCTGAAGGGCCACCTGGGTGTCACCGCCGCCGTGGAACCGAAGGGCAACCACGCCATCCTGACCTTCGACATCGCCCCCACGGTGGTCAAGCGCTGGATCAAGGAACATCACCCCAAGCTGCACATCCTGTCCACGGGGCGCAGCATCGACCTCTACAAGGACATCGGCACCCCGACCGAAGTGGCGGCTCGCTACGGCTTTGCCAGCCTCACCGGCTCGCACCTGGTCGGCCACACCCGGATGGCCACCGAGTCCGCAGTGACGCCGGATCGCGCCCACCCCTTCACCGCCGGCGAAGACTTCTGCCTGGTGCATAACGGCTCGCTGTCCAACCCCAACGGCATCCGCCGCATGCTCGAGCCGCGCGGCATCACCTTCGAGACCGACAACGACACCGAAGCCGCCTGCCGCTTCCTGGAATGGCGCCTGCGCGAGGGCGATGACCTGGAAACCGCACTGCAGAAGGGTTTCGAGGAGCTCGACGGCTTCTACACCTTCCTGATGGGCACGCCGGACAAGCTGGCCCTGATCCGCGACCCCTTCGCCTGCAAGCCGGCGGTAGTGGCCGAAACCGACGACTACGTGGCCATCGCCTCCGAATTCCGGTCGCTGGCCCACCTGCCCGGCGTCAAGCACGCCACCGTTTTTGAACCTGCCCCCGAGGAGATGTACGTATGGAACGCCTGACCTTCGACCTGGCCGCACAGCCCCTGCGGGAGCTCAATACCTTCCTGCACACGGGTGCCAAGGAAGGCAAAGTCGGCCACGTAACCGTCCTCAACCCGGACGGTGCCCACAACATTGCCGTCGGCCTCGACTGCCCGATCCAGGTGGAAGTGGTCGGCCATGCCGGTTACTACGCCGGCGGCATGAACAAGACGGCCACCGTCACCATCACCGGCAGCGCCGGCACCGGCGTGGCCGAGAACATGATGAGCGGCAAGGTGCACGTCAAGGGCTTCGCCAGCAATGGCGCCGGCGCCTCGGCCCACGGCGGCCTGCTGGTCATTGAGGGCGATGCAGGCCTGCGCTGCGGCATCTCGCTGAAGGGCGGCAACATCGTCGTCGGCGGCTCGGTGGGCAGCTTCTCAGCCTTCATGGCCCAGGCCGGCCGCATGGTGATCTGTGGCAACGCCGGCGACGCGCTGGGCGATTCGCTCTACGAAGCCGTGCTGTACGTGAAGGGCAGCGTCAAGTCCCTCGGCGCCGACGCCCAGTACGAGCCGATGACGGACGAGGATGTAGCCGTCGTCGCCAGCCTGCTCGACCAGGCCGGCCTCGCCCACGACGCCAAGGACTTCAAGCGGATTGCCTCCAAGCGCTCGCTCTACCACTGGAACGCCGACGCGAACCAGGAATATTGATCAGGAAATCGAGGAGCCCATCATGGAAACGAAACCCGTGCATTTCAAGAACATCTCCCGCGAGGAATCCTACGGCTACGACCGCAAGACCCTCGACTACATCCGCAACGCCGCCGCCCACGGCCTGTACGAAATCCGCGGCATGGGCGCCAAGCGCAAGCTGCCCAACTTCGACGACCTGGTCTTCCTCGGCGCGTCCATGTCGCGCTACCCGCTCGAAGGCTACCGGGAGAAGTGCATCACCAAGACTCTCCTGGGCACCCGCTTCGCCAAGAAGCCGATCGAGCTGGAAATCCCCATCACCATCGCCGGCATGAGCTTCGGCTCACTGTCGGCCAACGTGAAGGAAGCCCTCGGCCGCGCCGCCACCGAAGTCGGCACCTCGACGACCACCGGCGACGGCGGCATGACGCCCGAAGAGCGCCAGTCTTCCAAGACCCTGATCTATCAGTGCCTGCCCTCCCGCTACGGCTTCAACCCCGACGACGTGCGCCGCGCCGACGCCATCGAAGTGGTCATCGGCCAGGGCGCCAAGCCGGGCGGCGGCGGCATGCTGCTGGGCCAGAAGGTGTCGGCCCGCGTGGCCGGCATGCGCACCCTGCCGGAAGGCATCGACCAGCGCTCCGCCTGCCGTCACCCCGATTGGACCGGCCCGGACGATCTGGCCATCAAGATCCAGGAGCTGCGTGAAATCACCGACTGGGAAAAGCCGATCTACGTGAAGGTCGGCGCTACCCGCACCTTCAACGACGTCAAGCTGGCCGTGCATTCGGGCGCCGACGTCATCGTGGTGGATGGCATGCAGGGCGGCACCGCGGCCACCCAGACCTGCTTCATCGAACACGTCGGCATCCCGACCCTGGCCGCCGTGCGCCAGGCCGTCAATGCCCTCGAAGACCTGGACATGAAGGGCAAGGTCCAGCTGGTGGTGTCCGGCGGCGTGCGTACCGGCGCCGACGTGGCCAAGGCGCTGGCGATGGGCGCCGACGCCGTGGCCATCGGCCAGGGCGTACTGATTGCACTGGGCTGCAACGGCGAAACCTACTTCCAGAACGGCGCCCACCATAGCGCCGAGGCCGACTACAACGCGCTGGGCTGCGCCTCCGGCTACTGCCACCACTGCCACACCGGCAAGTGCCCGGTCGGTATCACCACCCAGGACGCC
>JAAXVP010000082.1 GCA_013335435.1 Thiobacillus sp.
GGGAACTTGACGCCGTCGGCGGTGGCGACCGTCTTGCCGACCGGGTCGATGCCCACCACTTCCTGGTGCACGACGTTGATGCCGTGCCGGGCCAGGCCCTTGTAGCCGACCTGCAGGGTCTTGATGCCGCGCTCGCCCGAGATGACCTCGTTGGAGAGCGGGCAGGAGGTATACAGGGTGCCCCGTTCGATCAGGGTGACGGCGATGCCGGGGTCGAGCAGGCGCAGGTATTTGGCCGCGGTGGCGCCGCCGTAGCCGCCGCCGACCCCGACCACGCGGGCCTTGGGACTGGCGGCGCGGGCCTGGGGTATGGCGAGGCTGGAACCGGCGGCGGCTCCGCCGGCGAGTTTGAGGAAGTCGCGACGATTCTGGTTGTGCATGGCGGGTTCCTTCTCAGCGGCCCTGGGCGCCGTAATAGGCGGCGACGCCGTCGGCGTCGGCCGGACGCTTCATCTGGTTGGCCGCCTTGCCCATCCGGCGGTGCGGCAGCTTGAACTCCTTGCTGCGGTACTTCTCCAGTTCCAGCTCCATGTATTTCGCCCATTGGCCGTTGATGCGGGGCGCGTCGACATCGGGGTCGTTGCCGGTCAGGCCGTGGCAGTCGCGGCAGTTGGCGTCGGCCACCTGCCGGCCATGGGCCAGGAGGGTGGCCGGGGCGGCCTGGCGCACCGGCACCCAGGGCTTGGCGGCGAAATAGGCCGCCAGGGCGTCGATCTCGTCGTCGCTGAAGCCCTTGATGATGCGGCCCATGCTGACCGAGTCGCGCTCGTCGTACTTCCACTGCTTCATGACGTTGCGCAGGTACTCCCTCGGCAGCCCGCCGATGGACGGGATCGAGGTGCCGGCGCTGACGCCGCCGATGCCATGGCAGCCGTTGCAGGTGCGGGCGATCAGGCTGATGTCGCCGCGCGCCCAGGCGGTACCGGCCAGGCCGGCGAGGATCAGGGCCATCAGTATGCTTTTCATCGTCATTCTCCTGATTCCGTCCCGGTTACTGAGAGGCCACGCCGAGCAGCACCAGCGTGAGCAGCGTGAGGCCGGCCATGATGAGCACCGTGGCGATGAACGAGGCCATCAGGTCGGCGCGCCGGCTGGGCCGCTTGACCAGGTACTTGTCCAGGTCGCCGTCCGCCTGCATGCGCTCGTACTCCAGCTTGTGGTCGTGCTTGAACTCCTCCATGGGGATGGCGCCGGTGAAGATGGTGGTGCTCATCGGGAAGCGCTCGGGCCGGAAGTGCACGTTGAAGAAGTGCACCGTGTTCAGGAACACCGCCGCCAGCAGGGCCTCCTCGGCGTGCACCAGGGTGGCGAAGTTGAACACCACGCCGGGCAGGTACTGGGCGGTGAACTGCGGGTTGAACAGGATGATGCCGGACAGGCCGATCACCATGGCGCCCCAGAACGGCGCCCAGTAGTCGAACTTCTGCCAGTAGGTCCAGTGGTTGAAGTCCGGCCGTTCGGCGCGGCCGAAGAACCAGGCGAACATGTTGCGGATGTCGCGCAGGTCGTTCCAGTTCGGGATCAGGCTCATGGTGCCGAACCACTGGAAGGCGCCCTGGCTCTTCCAGATGTTGCGGCCCACCATGATGAGGTGCCAGAGGAAGATGCTCAGCCAGGTCACCGCGGCGACGCGGTGCACGATGCCCTCCATCTTCGGTCCGCCGAGCAGGTAGACCACCCACTTGGCCCATTCCGTATTCGAGAACAGCAGGGAGGTGCCGGTCAGGATCAGGGTCATGGTGGCGATGGCGAAGAGGCCGTGGATCCAGCGCCAGACGGGCTTGAAGCGCTGGAAGTAGACCACGTCGGGCCGGTCGATGTCCTCGTGGAAGCCCTTGCCGCGCAGACGGTCGGACAGCTCGCGGAACAGCCAGAGCATGGTGTGGATCCAGAAGAACGCCATGACACCGATGATCAGCGCCTGCATGAAGCGTTTGGCGATGTAGAGATCGGGGTGCTTGACCGGGTCGTCGGCGTTGGCGTGCGGCCGGAACTTGAGGAAGTTCGCGTTGGCGTTCTTGTGGCAGTTGCGGCAGCTGTTGAGGCGGTTGTTCGGGTGTACCGAGGATCTCGGGTCGTCCACCTTCTGGACGCCGTGGCCGGTGTGGCAGTCCTGGCATTTCGCGGTGTTGGCGTAGCCGAGCCGGTTGACCTGGCCGTGGTAGGACTCCATGTAGTCGTGCAGGGCCTTCTCATGGCAGCCGCCGCAGTTGCGCGTGATGGTCAGCTGCATGGGGGTCTGCTTGGCGTTATCGATGTTGTGCGGCGTATGGCAATCGGAACAGACCGCCGATTTGGGATCGTGCTTTGCCACCACGGCCTGACCGTGCACCGATTGCAGGTACTCTTCCTTTTGCTTCTCGTGGCAGCGCCCGCACACCTCCGGGTTCTTCAGGCGATGTTCGGCACGCTGGCTGGAGTTGGGGGTGCCGATGTTGTGGCCTTCGTGGCAGTCGTGGCAGGCGGCGTTGGCCCTGGCCTGGTTCTTCGCGCTCGGCCGGGCGTGGATCGAGAACAGGTAGTTGCCGGTCTCCTGCATGACCACGGCCAGGCGTTCCTGCTTGGTCGGGTCATCGGAACCCGCGGCCTGGACGTAGCGCTCCTTGTGGCAGTTCGTGCAGCCTATGCTCAGGGCCAGCGGCTTGGCGTGGGGCAGCTTGGTGACGTCGCTGTGGCAACCGACGCAGGCCACCTTGCCATGCACGCTGCGGTCGAGGACACCGTGGTCGATGAAGATGTTGTTGCGGCTGCCGTCGCGCCGGATCGCGATCTTCTGCTCGGGATCGGCATGGCAGCGCAGGCAACGCTGGTTTTCCAGCCCGGACGGCGGCGAGGCGGCGCTGGCGCCTTCCTGTTCGGCGGCGATCGATATGCCCGGAAACCAAAACCAGACAGCCAGCAAAACGGACAGCACCTGCCATGCCTTTTTTGTCATCATTACCCTCTGATGGTTTGCTTCGGGAATGGTCTAGCCGAAATCCCTCGCTACTCGGTCCCTAAGTAGCGCGAACCGGGTGACAAATGAAAAAAGCTTTGTATGTGAAACTGTCACCGGCCGCGCCGATGATCGATAAAAGTTCCGCAAATTAACAATAAAATATTTTTATTGATGGGCGCGCGCCAAAGACCGGGGGAAGGCCATGCCCTTCCCCGTAGCCATGCCGTTTATGTGGCGGCGTGCCGGCTCAGGAGGACTTGATCAGGGTGCCGACGCCCTGGTCGGTCATGATTTCGAGCAGGAGGGCATGCTCGACCCGGCCGTCGATGATGTGCACCGCCTTGACGCCGCTCTTGGCGGCATCCAGGGCGGAGCCGATCTTGGGCAGCATGCCGCCGGACAGGGTGCCCTCGGCGACCAGTTCGTCGATCTTCTTCGGGGTCAGGCCGGTGAGCAGGTTGCCGTCCTTGTCCAGCACGCCGGGGGTATTGGTGAGCAGGACCAGCTTCTCGGCCTTGAGCACCTCGGCCAGCTTGCCGGCCACCACGTCGGCGTTGATGTTGTAGGTCTCGCCATCTTCGCCGACGCCGATGGGGGCGATCACCGGGATGAAGTCGCCGGAATCGAGGAAGGCGATCAGGCTGGGGTCGATCTTGGTGATCTGGCCGACCTGGCCGATATCGATCAGGTCGCCGGGAGCGTCCTTGTTCTCCATCATCAGCTTCTTGGCGCGGATGAAGCGGCCGTCCTTGCCGGTGACGCCGACCGCCTTGCCGCCGGCCTGGTTGATCAGGTTGACGATCTCCTTGTTGACCTGGCCGCCCAGGACCATCTCGACCAGTTCCATGGTCTCGGCATCGGTCACCCGCATGCCCTGGATGAATTTGCCTTCCTTGCCGACCCGCTTGAGCAGGTCCTCGATCTGCGGGCCGCCGCCGTGCACCACGACCGGATTCAGGCCGACCAGCTTGAGCAGCACCACGTCGCGGGCGAAGGCGGCCTTGAGCACCGGGTCGGTCATGGCATTGCCGCCGTACTTGATGACCACGGTCTTGTCCCAGAAGCGCTGGATATAGGGCAACGCCTCGGCGATGACCCTGGCCTTGTCGGTGGCGGTGATGTGGGAGAGGGGCATGTCGGTTCCCGTATGGATGGTATCGGCGGGATTTTACAAAAGAAAAGGGCGGCCGCAGCCGCCCTTTCGTACCAAGTGCCGACTATTCGATGGCGAGACGGCGGCTGGCGGAGACCGCCCGTTTGGGCAGGACCAGTTCCAGTACGCCATTGTCGAACCTGGCCTTGGCATTGGCCTCGTCGACATCCTGGCCGAGGCTGAAGCCGCGCGACACCTTGCCGTAATAGCGTTCGCTGTGGATGACCTTCTCGCCTTCCTTCTGCTCGCTCTCGCGCTTCACTTCGGCCGCGATGGTGACCATGCCGCCCTCGACGCTGACGTGGATGTCCTCCTTCTTCACGCCCGGCATCTCGGCATGCACGGTATAGGCCTTGTCGTCTTCCTTGACGTCCATCTTGATCTGCACCGCCGGGGCCTCGGCGCCGGTGTAGCGCATCGGCCTGACGAAGAAACCTTTCATGAGATCGTCGAATAGATCGTCGACGGCAAATGGATCACGCCTTGCAATGTTGGCCATTTACAACCTCCTTTCATCAATCTGACCGGCGATAGGCTCGCCTGGTACTTTCAATATAGGCAGTCGCCGGCCTTTCAAGACCCGCGTATCTCATTAATTTGTTTGATTAAAATCCATTTCTGGCGGGTATGATGACCGTGCGCTGAAACCTTCCGGCCAAGACATTGGTCGACAGCGAACCGCCCATGCAGCGGCAACAATAATCGTGGCAACCAGTTTTTCTTCGAGGAGATCGACATGAAACGCCAACAGAAAACCGCCCTGACCCTGGCCCTGGGTTCCGCCATCGCCGCCGGCCTGGTGGCGGCGCCGGCCGGTGCGTCCGAGAACCCGTTCTCGGCCCAGGCCCTGGCCGGCGGCTACATGGTGGCCGCCGCCGACAAGGCCGCGGAAGGCAAGTGCGGCGAGGGCAAGTGCGGCGCGGCCATGGGCATGGGCGACGGCAACAAGGCCGAGGCAGGCAAGACCGCGGCCGAGAAGACGGCGCCCGCGAAGGTCAAGGCGAAGCCCAAGGCCAAGCCCAAGGCGACCGAGGCGAAGTGCGGCGAGGGCAAGTGCGGTGCCGCCATGGGCATGACCGAGGCGGACAAGGCCGCCATGGACAAGTCCAAGGAAGGCAAGTGCGGCGGCGCTGCCAAGAGCAGCGAAGGCAAATGCGGCGGCGCCAAGAAATAACCGGCCTGCCGTCCGGCGCCGGCCTCGGTTTTCGGCGCGACCTGCTCGCCGAACTCCAGGCCGGGGTTCCGCCGGCCATCGAGTTCTTCGAACTGGCGCCGGAGAACTGGATCGACATGGGTGGCCGTTTCGCCCGCGGCCTGCGCCAATTCACCGAACGCTACCCTTTCGTCTGCCACGGCCTGTCCCTGTCGCTGGGCGGCCAGGCACCCCTGGACGCCATCCTGCTCGGCAAGATCAAGGCCTTCATGCGCCAGCACGGCATGGGCCTGTATACCGAACACCTGTCCTATTGCTCCGACCACGGCCATCTCTACGACCTGCTGCCCATCCCGGCCACCGAAGAGGCGGTACGCCATGTCGCGGCGCGCATCCGGCAGACCCAGGACATCCTGGAGACCCACATCGCCATCGAAAACGCCTCCTACTACGTGGCGGCGCCGATCAGCGAGATGGGCGAGGCGGAATTCATCAACGCCGTACTCGAGGAAGCCGACTGCTGGTTGCACCTGGACGTCAACAACGTCTACGTCAACAGCGTCAACTTCGCCTTCGACCCGGTCGAGTTCCTGCGCGCCATGCCCGCCGAACGCATCGTCTACATGCATACCGCCGGGCACTACCGCGAGGCCGAGGACCTGATCGTCGACAGCCATGGCGCCGCCGTGATCGACCCGGTCTGGCAGTTGCTCGATACCGCCTACGCGCTGTGCGGGGTGCATCCGACCCTGCTCGAACGCGATTACAACATCCCGCCCCTGGCCGAACTGGCCGCCGAGGTCGGACGCATCGCGGCCCTGCAGGGCAAGCATCATGCCGTCGAACGGGCCGCCGCCTGAGATGTCCTTCCGCGACTACCAGCAGGCCTTCACCGCCCATATCCGCGACCCGCGCGCGGTGCCCAGGCCGGCAGGGGTGCCGGCCCGGCGCATGCGGGTCTACAACGAACTCCTGTACAACAACATCGAAGGCTTCCTGGTCGCCTGCTTCCCGGTCTGCCGGCAGATGCTCGGCCAGCGCCGCTGGGCCAGGCTGGTGCGGGCATTCTTCCGCGACCATGCCAGCGCGAGCCCGTTCTTCCGCCGCATCCCGGAGGAGTTCCTGGCCTATCTGGGCCAGGCGGCGGCCGGCAAGCCCGAACTGCCCGCTTATCTGCGGGAACTCGCCCACTACGAGTGGGTGGAACTGGACCTGGAGACTTCGGATGCCGACGCCCGACTGCCGGGGCACGATCCCGACGGCGACCCGCTGGCGGGCCGGCCCTTGCTGAACCCGGTCATGCATGTCCTGAGCTACCGCTGGCCGGTGCACCGGTTGCGGCCGCGTGTCCGGGTGCGCGAGGAGCCGACCTGGCTCCTGGCCTACCGCGACGCGGAACTGCGGGTGAGGTTCATGGCGATCAGCGAGGCCACGTTCCGGCTCCTCGGACTGCTGCGGCCGGAAGCCGGGCTGACCGGGGGCGCGGCCATCGAGCGCCTGGGCATCGAGTTGGGCCACGCCGATCCGGGCGTGTTGCTGAGATTCGGTGCCGACATCCTCGCCGATCTGCGTCGCCAGGGAGTCGTGCTCGGCACCCTGGCCTGACCTTCAGGCTCGGCCTACAGGATCTTGGTGCCCAGCCACCAGAACACCGCGGCGATCGCCGCGCTGGCCGGGATGGTCAGCACCCAGGCCACGGCCAGGTTGGTGGCGATGTCCCAGCGCACCCGCTTGACGTTGTGGGCCGCGCCCGAGCCGGCGATGGCGCCGGCGATGGTGTGGGTGGTCGAGACCGGGATGCCGCCCAGGGTGGCCAGGCCCAGGCTGATGGCGCCGCCCATGGAGGCGCACGAGCCGCTCACGGTGTTGAGCTTGGTGATCTTGGTACCCATGGTCTTGACGATGCGCCAGCCGCCCAGGTAGGTGCCCCAGGCGATGGAGAAGTAGCAGGCGTAGATCACCCAGTTGGGCAGGGTCTCGACGTCGGTGGTGGCGGCGCCGGCACTGATCAGGAGCAGCCAGATCACGCCGATGGTCTTTTGGGCGTCGTTGCCGCCGTGGGTCAGGCTGTAGGCGCCGGAAGCGAATATCTGGCCATATTTGAACCAGCGGTTCACCTGTCCTGGCGTCTTGTTGCGGAATATCCAGGCCACCAGCACCATGAGCAGGCCGCCGAGTAGGAAGCCGACCAGGGGCGAGACGATGATGAACAGCAGGATCTTGCCGAAGCCGCTCCAGATGATCGGCGCGATGCCGCCCGCCTTGGTCACCGTGGCGCCGACCAGGCCGCCGACCAGGGCGTGCGAGGACGACGACGGGATGCCGTAGAACCAGGTGATGATGTTCCAGGCCAGGGCCCCGCACAGGGCGCCGAAGATGACGTGGTAGTCGACGAAGCTGGGGTCGACCGTGCCCTTGCCGATGGTCGCCGCGACCTTGAGGTGGAACACCCAGAGGGCGGCGAAGTTCAGGAAGGCGGCGAACAGCACCGCCTGCTTGGGCGTCATCACCCCGGTGGCGACGATGGTGGAAATGGAGTTGGCGCCGTCGTGGAAGCCGTTCATGAAATCGAACGCCAGGGCGACGAAGATCAGGATCGACAGGATCGAGATGCTGATGGTCAAGCCTTCCATGCTGGTGGCCTCCTCAGGCGTTTTCGATCAGGATGGCCTCGATGGTCTTGGCGGCTTCCTCGCAGTAGTCGAGCACGTCCTCGAGCAGGAAGTAGAACTCCTTCAGCTTCATGGCGGCCCAGATGTCGCCCTTCTCGCCTTCATTCTGGAACAGGCGGGTGATGGCCTTCTTGAACACCTTGTCGGCCTTCGACTCGATGTTGTCGACCTCCTGGCAGTAGGCGATGGCGTCCTTGCGCCGTTCCTTGTCGCCCAGGGCGATCACGGCGCGGTTCAGGCGCTGGCAGGCGTCGGCGCCCAGGGAGACCAGTTCGCGCGCCTCCGGGGTGGAGTCCTTGATCTGGTACATGGCCACGGCGTTGGCCACGTCCTGGAGGGCGTCGAGCACCTTGTCCAGTTCCAGGGTCAGGGTGTGGATGTCGTCGCGGCTGATCGGGGTGATGAAGGACTTGTGCAGGAGGGCGATCAGGTCGGCCTTGATCTTGTCGCCGCTCTGCTCGTTCATGTCGACTTCCTTGATCAGCACCGAGGACTCGTTCGACTCGGTGCCGAGGCCGTTGACCAGGCGGAGGACGGCGTTGGCGGCGGCGGTGACACGGTCGGCATGGGCGGTGAGCAGGTCGAAGAACTCCCTGCGCTGGGGCATGATGTGGCTGAACATAGGTGATTACCTGGCTGACAAGTAAGTCGAGGGGGGCGGAGCAGTACGCATTAAAGTGAATATACGGATATCGGCGGCATTATCCGCCCAAGGCCTCTCTGTCACAAAATTTTCATCTAATTGACATATATGCGGCCGTTCAGGGCAGCAGCATGCCGCGCAGCATGTAATAGAACAGCGCCGCCATGAGCGCCGCGGCCGGCACCGTGACCAGCCAGGCGGCGGCGATGCGCAGGACCTGGGCGCGCTTGACCAGATCGCGTCGGTAGCGCTTGCGCAGGCCCTTGAGCTCCTTCTTCACCGGTCCCTTCAGCTCCCCCAGCAGACGCCCCCGTTCCGCCAGGGTGGCGGCGCGGAAGCGGGCCATGAAGGCGTCGATGGCCTCGGCCTCGGCATGGGCGTGGCGCAGGTGGATCTCGTCCATCATGCGGGCATGCTGGGCCTTCAGGTATTCGCGCAGGAAGCCGACCCCGAACACGCCGCCGACCACGATATGCGTGGTGCTGACCGGCAGTCCGAGCTGGGAGGCCAGGATTACGGTGACCGCCACCGAGAGGGCGACGCTGTAGGCGCGCATGGGGTCGAGCTCGGTGATTTCGCTGCCGATGGTGCGGATCACGCGCGGGCCGTACAGGGCCAGACCGACCGCGATGCCCAGGGCGCCTACCAGCAGGGTCCAGAACGGCACCGCCGCGACCTGGCCGAGAGGGGCGTCGTGCAGGCTGATCTCGTCGCTGATCGCCGCCAGCGGGCCGACCGCGTTGGCGACGTCGTTGGCGCCGTGGGCGAAGCTGAGCAGGGCGGCGGCGAACAGGAGCGGGGTGACGAACAGCTGGTTGACCCGTTCCTTCGGGGTCTCGCCGACGAGCGGGCGATTGACCACCACGGGGCCGACGATCAGGTAGCTGACGATGGCGACCACCAAGCCGATCAGGGCGGCGGTCGGAAAGTCGACCCGCCAGACCCGGTCCAGGCCCTTGAGGATCAGGTAGGTGCTGAACGACCAGGCCATCAGCGCCACCAGCATGGGCACGATGCGGCGGGCGGCGGCCACCATGTCGGTCTGGTAGGTGATGGTGCGCTTGATCAGGTACAGGATGGCCGCCGCGACCGCTCCGCCGAGGAAGGGCGAGACCAGCCAACTCGCCGTGATGGCCACCAGGGTGGTCCAGTTGGCGGCCTCCGGGCCGCTCGCGGCGAGGCCGGCGCCAAGCACCGCGCCGACGATGGCGTGGGTGGTGGAGACCGGCGCCCCGATGGCGGTGGCGATGTGGATGCAGAGCGCGGCGGCGAGCAGGGCGGCGAGCATGAGCCAGACGAAGGGGGCGCCGCTGGCGATTTGGCCCTGGTCGAGGATGTCGCTGCGGATGGTTTCCACCACATCGCCACCGGCGATCAGCGCCCCGGCGACCTCGAATGCCGCCGCGATGGCGAGGGCCACCGGCAGGGGCAGGGCGCGGGCGCCGACCGCCGGCCCCACGTTGTTGGCGACGTCGTTGGCGCCGATGGTCATCGCCATGTAGGCGCCCAGCAGGGCGGCGGCGAGCAGCAGTGGCGCGGCCTGGCCTTGGCCGCCCGCGGCCAGGTAGGCGTAGACGGCGGCCAGGAAGAGCAGGCCGGCGGCCAGGCGGACCACTAGGCCCAGCCTGGCCAATGGAGCTGGGGCGGAGGCCGGGCGGGTATTGCTCTCGCTGGAGGATGTCGGCATGGAATCCACGCCAATCGCGGCGTAATCGGATACGGCCATCGATTATATCCGGACCTTGTCACAAAATTTTCATCCAATCGTCATAACATCATGGCAACTCAGCACATACGGAGGCTGCAATGACCGCCACCATACTGGTCGTCGAGGACGAACCGGGCATCCAGGAGGTCCTCAAGTTCAATCTGTCCCAACAGGGCCATGACGTGATCGTCGCCGGCGACGGCGAGGACGCCATGAACCTGCTGCGCGGCGCCTTGCCCGACCTGATCCTGCTCGACTGGATGCTGCCCGGCATGTCGGGCGTCGACGTCGCCCGACGGGTGCGCGGCGACAGCCGCCTGAAGGGCATCCCCATCATCATGCTGACCGCCCGTGCCGACGAGCGCGACAAGGTGCTCGGCCTCGATACCGGCGCCGACGACTACATCACCAAGCCGTTCTCGCCGCGCGAGCTGACCGCCCGGATCAAGGCCGTGCTGCGCCGGCGCGCCCCCGAGATGACCGAGGATCCGGTCGAGGTCGGTGGCCTGCGCCTGGACCCGGTCAGCCACCGGGTGCACGGCGGCGACACCGCCATCGACCTGGGGCCGACCGAGTTCCGCCTGCTGCATTTCTTCATGACCCACGCGGAGCGGGTCTATTCCCGATCGCAACTGCTCGACCACGTCTGGGGCGACCATGTCTTCGTCGAGGAGCGCACCGTCGACGTCCACATCCGCCGTCTGCGCGGCGCCCTCGAGGCCAGTGGCCATGACAGCCTGATCCAGACCGTGCGCGGCGCGGGCTACCGGCTCTCGGCGACGGTGGCCTGAGCGGGAAAGTAGATGGTACGGAGTGGCATGTTTTCCTCGAAGAGGCTCTAATATCCCGATTTCCCAAGAGCCCATCGGACATCCCATGCGGGCATACTGGTATCGCCGCCTGCCGGTCGCGGGCGGCCTCGCCCTGGTCTTCCTGATCTTCCTGTCCAGCCACGGTCTGGTCGTGGCCCTGGCGGTCACGCTCCTGCTCCTGGCCACCTATCTGGTCCGCCACCTCTGGCAATTGGCCCTGCTCGACCGCTGGCTGCGCAATCCGGGCGGGCCGGCGCCGAGCGGCGTGGGCGAGTGGGGCGACGTCTTTTACATGCTCAACAAGTACCTGCGTTCCAGCCGCGATGGCCAGGACAACGCCGTCGCCAGCCTGGAACAGATGCTGCAGGCGACCCGTTCGCTGCCGGATGGCGTCCTCATCCTCGACCGGCGCGACCGCATCGCCTGGCTCAACGACGCCGCCGAGCGCTTCTTCGGCCTGTCCAGGACGCGCGACGTCGGCCAGTTCGTCCATTACCTGCTGCGCAATACCCGCTTCGTCGAATGGCTGGCCCTGGACGACCACGGCCAGTCCCTGCGCCTGCGCGCCCCGGCCGTGCCCGACACCAGCCTGGCCCTGCAACTGGTGCGCATCTCGGCCGACCAGCGCATGCTCCTGGCCCACGACGTCACCGAACTGGAACGGGTCGACGCCATGCGGCGCGATTTCATCGCCAACGTCTCGCACGAACTGCGCACCCCGGTGACGGTGATCGCCGGTTTCCTGGAAACCTTCGACGACATGGAGCGGCCCGACCCCGCCGCGGTCAAGCAGCATGTCCACCTGATGCGCGAGCAGTCCGACCGCATCCGCCACCTGCTCGACGACCTGCTGGTCCTGGCCAGGCTGGATGGCGAGCAGGACATGAAGAACGAGACCGTCGACGTCCCGGTCCTGGTCGAGTCGCTCGCGGGCGAGGCGCGTTCGCTCAGCCAGGGCCGGCACGAGGTGGCGGTGGCGATGGAGTGCCGGGCCAAGCTGATCGGCGGCGGTCGGGAATTGCACAGCGCCTTCGGAAACCTGGTCAGCAACGCGGTGCGCTACACCCCGGCCGGCGGCCGCATCACCCTGCGCTGGCGGGTGGCGGACAACGGTGCCGCGGAATTTTCCGTCATCGATACCGGCGAAGGTATCGACGCCCAGCACATCCCGCGCCTGACCGAACGTTTCTACCGGGT
>JAAXVP010000083.1 GCA_013335435.1 Thiobacillus sp.
GGCCGGCCCTGCTCCGGGTGATGTCCGGCCTGCTCGAAACCTTCGTGCGGGAGGCGGATGTCGTGCCGACCGGGCAGCGCATCCGCATCCTGGACGTGGGGGCGGGTACGGGTGAGGTTTCCGGCCGTTTGCTGGCCGCCCTGGCGCCCCTGGCCGGGATCGATTACTGCGGCCTGGACAAGAACCGCGCGGTGCTCGAATCGGGCCATGCCCACCTGAGTGCCGCGGCCGGGACGGATTCCGCCATTACCCTGCTGGCACGCGACTTCTCCGGAGCGGACTGGCACGCGGGGCTCGACTCGGACCGGTTCCACATGACTTGGCTGGTCCATAGCGGCTACTACGTCGAGCGCGACCATGACGGCCTCCTAGCCACCCTGGAACAGCTTGCCGACCCGAATGGCATCCTCGTCTTCATCCACAATCCGGAAGGCCACGCCCCGTTCCGGCTTGCCGCCGAACGGCTCGGCCTGCCCTGCCGGACACTCCGCTACGAACGCCGGATCAAGCCGCCGCCGGTGTCGGACGAGGTCTTCGATGTCCTGGCCGGCGAGCCCGGAGACCTCGACGCCTATAGCCGCCGCTTCGCCGACCAGCCCGAGGCCAGGGCATTGCGCCTGATGCTCGAGTTCTACCTGCCCGAGTATCCGCTGGAAGGGCTGTCCGGACCGGACCGGGCGGCCTATGTCGGGCACTGGCGTCGGCATCTGGAAGCTTCGGGCCGGTTCACCAACCAGCACGAGATGCTAGTCATGTGGCCACGCCGGCACGGTTTGCCCACGCGGGCGTGGCTGGAATCATACCTAGGGAGGCACGACACGCCATGAACGAAGAGCAACGCTACTTCGACAAGATCGCCGAAGGCTACCGGGCACTCGACACGGGCGGCACGCCGGTACGCCGGTTCAGCGAGGTGCCCAGCCTGCTCAAGCATGCCCAGCCCCTGGCGGGCATGGCCGTGCTGGAACTGGCCTGCAGCGACGGTTTCTTCTCCCGCCTGCTCAGGCGCGCCGGGGCGGCCTCCGTGTTGGCCATGGACCTGTCGCCTGAGATGATCGCGCTGGCACGTGCGGCGGAGGCCGAGGCACCGCTCGGCATCGACTACCGGATCGGCAGCGTGCTGGACATGGGCGTGCTCGGCCAATTCGACCTGGTGTTCTCGCCCTTCGTGATGAGCTATGCCAGGGACCGCCATGAATTGCTGGCCATGGCCAAGGCGCTCTTTGCCAACGTCAGGCCGGGCGGCCGCCTGCTCAGCATGAACGACAACCCAGGCCTGCTGCCGGACTCGGAGACCGGGTTCGCGAAATACGGCAAGACCAAGCGGATCACGCCACCGGTGCAGGACGGCGCCGACCTGACCGTCACCTGGCGGGTGCCGGACGCCGCGGGCCGGGATCGCAGCCTGGCCTTCGAGTGCCGTTATTTCACCCGCGAGGCGCTGGAATGGGCACTCGCCGAGGCCGGCTTCGCCGACGTGCGGATCCGGCATCCGGAGGTGTCGCCCGAAGGCCTGGCCGCCCATGGCGAGGAATACTGGCGCCTGTTCCTGCAACACCCGCTGCTGGTCTTCATCTCGGCCCGCAGGCCCTGGACCGGCCCCGGTTCAGCCTCCTGACAGCACCGCCGCCCAGGCCGGATGCGGCGCATAGCGCGCCACCCAGGCGGGCAGCCGCTCGGCCGGCATCGGCCGGGCGATGGCATAGCCCTGGGCGATCGGGCAGCCCATGCGCAACAGGACGCTGCCATGTTCGACGCTCTCGACCCCTTCGGCCACGGCCAGCTTGCCGAACGCCGAGGTCAGGCCGAGGATGCCGGCGACGATGGCTTGGTCCTCGCCGTCATCCAGCATGTTGCGGATGAAGGACTGGTCGACCTTGACGGTATCGATGGCCAGGCGCCGGAAATAGGTCATCGAGGCATAGCCGGTGCCGAAGTCGTCGAGCGCGAAACGGATACCGCGTTCCCGACAACGGCCGATCAGGTCGTTGACCCGGGCGACATCATCGAGCGCGGCGGTCTCCAGGATTTCCAGTTCGATCTGGCCGGGCTCGACGTTGGGATAGCGCGCCAGGCTGGCGAACAGGCGCTCGGCAAAACCATCCGTGTGCAGTTGCCGGGCGGCGACATTGATGCTGCCGAGCAGCTTCAAACCCTGGGCATGCCATTCCGAGAGCTGGCGCACGGCGGTCTCGATCACCCAGTCGCCCAGTTCGACGATGAGGTCGTCGTCCTCGATCTCGGGCAGGAAATCGCCCGGCATGACCAGCCGGCCGTCGGGCGGCAGGCAGCGGATCAGGGCCTCGGCACCGACCACCCGGCCGAGCCGTAGGTCGACCATCGGCTGCCAGTAGAGCCGGAAGCAGTCGTCGCGCAGCCATTCGCGCACCCGCTCACGGGCCTCTACCCGCTCGCGCAGGGCGAGATCCTGGAACGGATCGTAATAACGGATCTGGCTGCGCCCCCCCTGTTTCGCGGCATACATGGCCTGGTCGGCATGGCGCAGCAAGGTGTCCGGATCGCTATCGTCGGCCGGGTAGACGGTGACGCCCATGCTGACCGAGAGCTGGACGCTGCCGCCAGGCACCTTGTAGGGCCGGCCGATGGCCTCGGCCACCCGTGCCAGCACGGCCTGGTATTCCGTGTTGGCGCTCATTTCGGTCAGGAGCAGGACGAATTCGTCGCCGCCCAGGCGCGCCGCCGTGTCCTGGCCGCGCAGGGCGCCCAGGATGCGGCGCGACACCTCGACCAGCAAGGCGTCCCCGGCCTGGTGGCCATAGCGGTCGTTGACCGGCTTGAAGCCGTCCAGGTCGAGGTAGCAGACCGCGATCCGGCTGCCGTGGCGCTGCGCGCCGGCCAGGGCCTGGCTCATCCGGTCGGCCAGCAGGGCGCGGTTGGGCAGTTGGGTCAGGACGTCGTGGTAGGCCATCTTCTCGATCCGGTCCTGCTGCCGCTTCTGGTCGGTGACGTCGGTGAACAGGGCGACGTAGCGGCCGCGGCCGCCTTCCGGGTCTTTCACCGCCGAGATCGAGATATGGGCGGCGAACAGTTCGCCGTCCTTGCGCCGGTTCCATAGCTCGCCATGCCAGACCCCATTGTGCGCCAGCGCCTCCCAGAGGTCGCGGTACTGCTCCGGTTCGTGCCGGGTCGACTTGATCAGCCGGGTGGTCTGGCCGACCAGTTCGTCGAGCGCGAAGCCGCTCATGCGCATGAAGGCCGCGTTGGCATCCAGGATGACGCCGTCGGTGTCGGTGATGATGATGCCTTCCTCGGCCGCGGCGAACACCCCGGCCGCCAGGCGCAGGCGTTCCTCGGTCTGCTTGCGTCCGGTGATCTCGCGCGCCACGCCGAGCACGCCGAGCAGATTGCCGTCCGGGTCGCGCATGGGCGACTTGATGGTCTCGAACAGGCCGCGGTAGCCGCCGGTGGCGAAGGTCAGCCACTCCTCGTTGATCCGGGGGGCATCCGCCGCCAGGGCGGCGAGATCGTTGGCGCGAAAAGCGGCGGCCTGTTCGGGATCGACGAAATCGGCGTCGGTCTTGCCGACGATGTCTGCCGCCGAGGCGCCGTATAGCTGTTCGAAGCGCGGATTGCAGGCCAGGTAGACGCCGTCCGGATCCTTCACCCAGATCAGGTCCGGGATGGTCGCCACCAGGGAGCTGAGCAGCTTGCGCTGGAGGCCGCGCTCGTAGCCTTGGCACAGGGTGACGGCGTTGCCCAGGCGCGCCAGCACCGGCTGGAACATGGCCGTAAGCGGCAGACGGCCGTTCATCGAGCCGGGCGTCAGCAGCAGCAGCCAGCCGTATTCCGGCACCGGCAGGACCAGGGCGGCGCGCATCTTCTTGCCGGTGCCGATACCGGCTAGCATGGCCTCGTCCTCGACCAGGCGCGCCTCATCGCCGAGCAGGCCGGTCGGGAGCATGACCGCCGTCCCCTGTTTGGCCAGCCAGCGGTGATCGCCGATCGCCACGTCGACCAGCACGCCGTCGGCATGCCGGGCCAACATGAGGCCGACCGGGAAACCGGTGTGGAACATGAAACGTTGCAGGGTCTTGCGCTGCAATACCGGCAGCGACAGCTCACCACCGATGGTGAAGGCGAGATCCAGGAGGACCTGGAGGGTCAACTCGCGGTTCAGGCTGTCCGGCACGGCATGCCCACCAGGGTGGCGTTGTGGAAGAAGGGGTAGCCGCCGGCCCGGTCGGAACCGATCTCGCCCAGCGACAAGGCGCCGAACAGATGGCTGGCGCCGGTGCGCGCAACGATGTCGGCCAATTCCCGACCGACCGCCTCGCCCATGTGCATGCGGCGCCCGGCGCAATAGAACAGGATCAGGTCATGGCCGCGGCAGCATACCTTGCCCTGCTCCAGTTCGGCGGCCAGCAGGGCGGGCGCCTTGAGGGCGCCGGCACGGGCATCGAGCAGGGTCAGCATGGAGTTGGCGGGAATCTCGCCGACGCAGAAGATCTGGCCCTGGTCGTCCAGGGCCACCGGGATGCGCACCAGGACCTCGCCGTCGGCGCGCAGGATGCCGAACGGGAAATGCACGGCATGGCTGTAGAAATTCTCGCGCGTGATCTCGACGCCGTACTGGCTGCGCATCAGGTCGGCATAGACATCGAGGGCCGGACGCCAGTCGATCTGGGAAATGCAGTTGCCCTGGCTCGAGGTGGCCGAGATCACCTGCTCGGGCACGCCGTAGCCGTGGCTGAGGGCGGCGCCGGGATGGCCGGGCAGGAGTTGGACCAGCAGCCCGCCTGCGATGAAACGCTCGCCATCGAACAGGCACGGTGCCGGCGTGAAGCGCTCGTTGCCGGCGTTGGCGCCGACGTAACTGACCCGGTCGGCCAGTTCCAGATACCACTGGTCGAGGTGGGTAGCGATATTCGGCACCAGGGCGTCGAAGACCGTGAACAACGTGGCCGGCTGGTCGCCGGTCCGGCAGTCGTCGACATAGGCGGCCAGACGATGCGCCGTTCCGGTTACCGATTCCGGATCGGCGACCGCTTCGATCAGCAAGGGCGCCGGCGCACCCGACACCCTGATGACGATGGCGCCCGATTTCTTCAGGCCGTCGTCGACCAGGATTTCCGGGAAGATCGCGCCCGCGACGCCGATGCCGCGCTCCCGGCAGACCGACTGCAGCCAGCCGACCTTGGCCACCTCGGCCTCCGGCAGAAACACCAGGACATGGTTGCCGCCGGCCACGCAGCCGTCCAGCACGGCATCGATTCCGGCCGTATCGAGATTCGCGATCCATTGGCAAAAAAGCATGACCGGGCCCGCCCATTAGGCAAAAGTACTCCGATACTAACAAACAAATCATGGTTTTAGGTTTGACCTGGAACAACACGCGGGCTTGCAATCACCGCTAGTCCTGCTAGAAAAAAATTACTGTAGTGTTTTTATCAACTATAGATCAGGAGACCGTCATGATGGACATCAACAAGCTCATCGCCACCGAACACATGGCCGCCTGCGAGGCGCAGGAATTCATCAACGACATGGATAGCTGGACCGAAGGCCAGGCGCGCGCCCAGGCCCGGACCGAAGGCCTGGAACTGAACGAGGAACACATGGAGGTGATCTGCTGGCTGCGCGACTTCTATGCCGACTGCGGCCGGCCGGAAAACGGGCGCTCGTTGGCGCACGCGATGGAGGAGGGCTTTGCCGACCGGGGCGGCAAACGCTACCTGTTCAAGCTGTTCCCGAACGGCCCGGTGTTGCAGGGCTGCCGTCTGGCCGGGGTGCCGATGCCGCCCGGGACGGTGGACAAGTCGTTCGGGTCGGTACACTGACCCGGAACGTGAGCCACCTGGCGACGGGACTTGTCCTTACTTGACGCGCCCCATGAAGCGCATGACCTTGCAGGGGTCGCCGTCGAACAGGACACCGCCCTTGGCCGGCAGGGTGACGTGCTGTTCGGCCGCACGCTTCTGCAATTCGACTTCATGGGCGGCGGTGTAGGCCTCGCATTCGTCGAAGGTATGGAAGGACTGCATCTTGGCGACATGCGCCTTGCGCTCGTCGGGGGTCATCAGCTCGGCGCCGCGGAAACCGTCGCCGCTGGCATAGGACGGAAAGGCATGGGCGGCCGGGCTGGCCAGGGCAATCAACAGTGCTAACGCGCGCATCATCTTCGACACTCCAAAAGAAAAGGCCCCGCTCGGGGCGGGGCCAGTGTAGCGCAGAATCCCAACCGCCTGAGTTAAGCGGTCATTAAACGCAGCCGGTCGGCTTCGGCGTGCCGGCGTAACGCCCGGCTTGCTTGGCGGGGCCGAACGGGAACAGGTCGAACAGGAATTTCTTCTCGCCCCATTCGTCGCCGTACTCCTCCTTCAGGCCCTTCTGCAGGAAACGCAGGTTGGGGGCCGTGCCGTATTCCTGGAAGTAGTTGCGCATGTAATGGATGATCTTCCAGTGGTTCTCTTCCAGTTCCAGCTTGTCCTGGCTGGCCAGATAGGCCGCGACGTCGTCGGTCCAGTCGTCCAGGTTGACCAGATAGCCCTCGGGATCGGTTTCCACGATCTTGCCGTTGATGTTCAGTTCCATGTCCATTCCTCTCTTCTGCCGGTTATCGATGTCCAGCGACTGCTGGCATGGAACGAAGACTATATTACCTGACTTATTAAGTCAACTATTTGATTGCCACAAAAGTGGTTTTATCTCCGGCCGTGAAATGTCATCGACATGGGCGCAAAATAACTCCTCGCACCGAGGAGGTATAAAAATGCACCGAGTCTGGTCCCTGCTGGCCGCCGCCCTGCTGGCCGGCGCCGTCCACGCCGCCGAACTGGAATCCTTCACGCCCCAGGGGCAGACCGCCGCGGTACGCCAGGTCCAGGCCCGCTTCAGCGCCGCCATGGCACCATTGGGCAAGGCCGACGCGCCGGCGCCCTTCAGCGTCCGGTGCGGCCCAGGCCAGGGCTATTGGGCCGACGAGCGGACCTGGGTGTACGACTTCATGGCGCCCCCGGCGCCCGGCACGACCTGCCTGTTCACACCCGTGCCCGATCTGCGCAGCCTGGCCGGCGAGACGGTGACCGGCGCGTCCTCATACCGCTTCGAAGTCGCCGGCGCAAAGGTTGTCCAGACCCGGCCCGGCCCCGGTGCCCGCATCGACGAGAACCAGGCCTTCGTGCTGGTCCTGGATGCGCCGGTGCCGGCCGCGGACCTGGTCGCGCGCAGCCACTGCGCGGTCGAAGGCATCTACGAAACAATCCCGGTCCGACGCCTGGACGGCCCGGAACGCCGGGCGATCCTGGAACAGGCCAACCTGCGCGAAGACTTGGCCGAAACCCCGGCCGACCAAATAGAAATCCTGCAATGCGCCCGGCCGCTGCCGGCCAACGCCCGCATGGCCCTGGTCTGGCAACGCGCCGGCGAGGCCGCGACGCAGCCCTTCAACTTCACGGTGCGCGACCACTTCGTCGCCCACCTGCGCTGCACGCGCGAGAACGCCCGCGCCGGCTGCATGCCCTTGCAACCCCTGCGCCTGGAATTCACCGCCCCGGTGGCGCGTGCCGACCTCGACCGCGTCACGCTCAAGGACGACCAGGGCAAGGCCTACCCGCAGACCCGCGAGACCGGCCGCTATGACAGCAACATCGCCTTCCCCGGCCCCTTCCCGCCCGAGTCCAGGCTCACCCTGGCCATACCGGCCGGCCTGCGGGACGACGCCGGCCGAGCCCTGCTGAACCAGGACCGCTTCCCGCTCAGTGCGAGCATCGACGCCATGCCGCCGATGGTGAAGTTCGCCGGCGCCTTCGGCATCGTCGAGCGCCAGGGCGGCGGCCTGCTGCCGATCACCCTGCGCAACCTGGAGCCCGGCCCCGGTGGCAGCGCCGCCAAGCTGCGCTGGCTGCGCCTGGACCAGGACCGGGACATCGCGTCCTGGTGGCAACGCCTGTACGACTTCGAACACCCGAGCGCATACCCGCATCCGGACCCGCGCGGCGGGCGCCTGCTCGACGCCAAGCTGCCCGGCCTGGCCGAACGCAACCTGCCGAAGCCGAACGGCGCCAAGGAATTCGAGGTGGTCGGCCTGCCCCTGGACCAGCCCGGCTACTACGTCCTGGAAGCGGAAAGCCGGCGCCTCGGCCAGTCCCTGCTCGGCGCCGACAAGCCCATGTACGTGCGCAGCGCCGCCCTGGTCACCAACCTGGCCGTGCACTTCAAGTGGGGATCGAAGAGCTCGCTGGCCTGGGTCACCACCCTGGACCAGGGCCAACCGGTCACCGGCGCCCGCATCGCCGTGAGCGACTGCAAGGGCAAGCTGCTGGCCAAGGGCATCACCGACCCGCGCGGCACCGCCTTCATCCCGGCCGGCCTGCCCGACCCGCGCGCCGCGGAATGGAACTGCCCGCTCCTGGTCAGCGCCCGGGCCGGCGACGACGTCAGCTTCGCCCGCTCGGACTGGGACGACGGCATCGAGACCTGGCGCTTCAATCTGCCCGACGACTGGCGCCGCGAAGACCGCCTGGCCCACTCGGTGCTCGACCGCAGCCTGTTCAAGCCGGGCGAGACCGTGCACATGAAGCACATCCTGCGCGACAAGCGCCTGGTCGGCCTGGGCTACCCGAAGACCCTGCCCAAGACCCTGCGCATCGAGCACGAGGCCAGCGGCCAGTACTGGTTCCTGCCCCTGGCCTGGCAGAACGGCAGCGCCGTCGGCGACTGGAAGATCCCCGCCACCGCCAAGCGCGGCGCCTACACGCTCCGCCTGGTCGACAAGGAGATCAAGGCCGACACCCCGCCCGAGCAGTTGCAGTATCTGGAAGGCCTGGACAGCGGCGGCTTCGCCGTGGCCGACTTCCGGATACCCCTGATGAAGGCGACGCTGAACCCGGTGCGGCCCGACCTCACCGCCGCCGCCGGCGCCGAGATGGACGTCGCGGTCGCCTACCTGAACGGCGGTGCGGCCAAGAACCTGCCGGTGCGCCTGCGCGCCCAACTGAGCCCGCGCTACGGCGTCGACTTCCCGGCCTGGCCGGACTACGCCTTCGCCCAGGTCGCCGACGAGGCCCAGGCCGGCGCGGAGACCACCCTGGCCGCCGAACCGCTCGCCCTCGACGCCGGCGGCGCCGGCCGCGGCCGCATCGTCGGCATCCCGGCCCGGACCACGCCGCAACACCTCACCGTGGAGCTGGAATACACCGATCCCAACGGCGAGATCCAGACCGTCGCGCGCGGCCAAAACTGGTGGCCGGCCGACGTCGTGCTCGGCTTCAAGCGGCCGGACTGGGTCAAGGCCGGCACCGCCACCAGCCTGGAATTCCTTGCCGTCGACACCGCCGGCAAGCCGCTCGCCGACGTGCCCGTCGTCGCCAAACCGGTCCTGCACCGCACCCTCGGCTACCGGGTGCGCCTGGCCGGCGGCTTCTACGGCTACCGCGAGGAGACCGAGGACATCCCGCTGGCCGGCCAGTGCAGCGGCGTCAGCGACGCCCGCGGCCGCTTCGCCTGCACGGTCACCAGCCCGGAGGGCGGCGAGATCGTCGTCGCGGCCGAGGCGCGCGGCCCGGCCGGCCGGGTCGCCACGACCAGCGCCAGCGTCTGGGTGGCCGGCCGGGACGACTGGTGGTTCGGCCAGGACAACCACGACCGCATCGACCTGATCCCGGAGAAGAAGGCCTATGGCGCCGGCGAGACCGCGCGCTTCCAGGTACGGATGCCGTTCCGCGCCGCCACCGCCCTGGTCACCGTCGAGCGCGACGGCATCCTGGACGCCCGCGTGGTTCCCCTGTCGGGCCAGGCCCCGGTGATCGAACTGCCGGTCTCGGCGGCCTGGGCGCCCAACGTCTACGTCTCCGCCCTGGTGGTGCGCGGCCGCGCCGCCGAGATTCCGCCCACCGCCCTGGTCGACCTCGGCAAGCCGGCCTACAAGCTGGGCATCGCCCGCCTCGACATCGACCAGCGCGGCCATCGCCTGGAGGTCCAGGTCAAGCCCGAGCGCGACACCTACCAGACCCGCGACAAGGCCAAGGTCAGGCTGGCGGTGAAGAGCGCCGACGGCAAGCCGCTGGCCAAGGACACCGAGGCCATCGTCGCCGCGGTCGACGAAGGCCTGCTGGAACTGGCCGACAACAAGACCTGGGACCTGCTCCCGGCCATGATGGCCGAGCGCGGCTACGCCATGCGCACCTTCACCGGCCAGTCCCAGGTCACCGGCAAGCGCCATTTCGGCAAGAAGGCCCTGCCGGCCGGCGGCGGCGGCGGCCGCTCGCCCACCCGCGAGCTGTTCGACACCCTGCTGTACTGGAACCCCGCAGTAAAGCTCGATGCCAAGGGCGAGGCCACGGTCGAGATTCCGCTCAACGACAGCCTGACCCGCTTCCGCATCGTCGCCGTGGCCGTCTCGGAGACCCGCTTCGGCACCGGCTCGACCGGCATCCGGGCGACCCGCGACCTCCAGATCAGCTCCGGACTCGCCCCGGTGGTGCGCGAAGGCGACCGGGCAGAGGCCCACTTCACGGTGCGCAACGGCACCGCCAAGGCCATGCGCATCGCCATGGGCGCCCAGGTCGCCGGCCTCGGCGTCCTGGCGCCCAAGCAGTTCGAACTGGCGCCCGGCGACGGCAAGGAGGTCGCCTGGCCGGTCACCGTGCCGGACGGCGTCGATTCACTCAGCTGGTACGTCAACGCCAAGGATCTCGACAGCCAGGCCCTGGACGCGGTCCGGGTCGCCCAGGCGGTGCAGCCGGCAGTGCCGGTGCGCCTGGTCGCCGGCCAGATGTACCGGCTCGACCAGCCCCTCGACCTGCCGGTGGCGCCGCCCACCGACGCCGTGCCGGGCAAGGGCGAGCTGCGCGCCACCCTGGCCGCCAGCCTGGGCGACGGTCTCTCCGGGGTACGCGAATACATGCGCCGCTACCCCTACACCTGCCTGGAACAGAAGACCTCCAAGGCCGTCGCCAGCCATGACGCCAAGGACTGGGCCGCCCTCATGGAGGCCCTGCCCGGCTACCTGGACGGCGACGGCCTGGCCGCCTACTTCCCGGGCATGAGCCGGGGCAGCGTGGCCCTCACCGCCTACCTGCTGTCGATCAGCCGGGACGCCGGGCTGGCCGTGCCGCCCCAGGCCCGCGTGCAGATGGAGAGCGCCCTGACCAACTACCTGGCCGGGCGCATCGAGCGTTCCGGCAACCTGCTCGCCGACCAGTCCGACACCGCCCTGCGCCTGGCCGCCCTGGCCGCCCTGGCGCGCGCCGGCAAGGTCGACGCCGAACTGGCCGCGACCGTGAAGCCGACGCCGCAGCTGTGGCCGGCCGGCATGCTGGTCGACTGGATCGAAGTGCTCAAGCGCAGCCCGCGACTGCCCGAGCGCGACGCAAAGCTCAAGGCGGCCGAGGCCGCCCTGCGTGGCCATCTCACCTACACCGGCAGCCGGCTCAACTTCGGCGACGACGGCAACTGGTGGCTGATGGGCTCGGCCGACGGCACCGCCGTGCGCGGCCTCCTGGCCGTGCTCGACCGGCCCGGCTGGCAGGCCGACCTGCCCAGGCTGATGGCCGGCGCCCTGGCCCGGCAGTCGCGCGGCCACTGGGACACCACCACCGCCAACGCCTGGGGCAGCGTCGCCCTGGCCCGGTACGGCGAACGCTTCGACAAGGTGAAACCGAGCGGCAAGAGCACCGCCTACCTGGGCAAGGCCGGCAAGATCGTCGACTGGAAGACCTTCCCGAACGGCGCCACCGCCAGCTTCCCGCTGCCGGCGCAGGCCGACACCCTGACCCTGCGCCACCAAGGCCAGGGCGCGCCCTACGTCAGCCTGACCACCCTGGCCGCGGTCGACCTCAAGCAACCGGTCATGCGCGGCTACGCGGTCAAGCGCGAGTTCATCCCGATCGAGCAGAAGACCCCCGGCCAGTGGCGACGCGGCGACATCGTCCGGGTGCGCCTGAGCGTCGACGCCCGCGACGACATGGGCTGGGTGGTGGTCGACGACCCGGTGCCGGCCGGCGCCAGCATCCTGGGCAGCGGCCTCAAGCGCGACTCGGCCATCCTGACCGGGGACGAAAAGCAGGACGGCAACGCCTGGCCGGCCTGGCAGGAACGCCGCTTCGACCGCTTCCAGGCCTATTACGAGTACGTGCCGCGCGGCCGCCTGACCCTGGAATACACGATCCGGCTCAACAACGAGGGCACCTTCAGGCTGCCGGCCACCCGGGTCGAGGCCATGTACGCGCCGGAGATGTACGGCGAGGCGCCGAAT
>JAAXVP010000084.1 GCA_013335435.1 Thiobacillus sp.
GTGCTGGACGATGATGGCGATGTCGGCCTGGCCGCCGCAGTTGATTTCGCAGCAGGAGGTGGACAGCTTGACGCGGTTGGGCATCTCGCACTTGACGAACTCGTCGTACAGGTCGTCCATCAGGGCCTTGACCACGCCGGAGGCGTCGGTGCCGGGGATGTCGCAGTGCAGCCAGCCCTGGGTATGGGCGACCATGGACACCGAGTTGGCGGTGCCGCCGACCGGGAAGCCGTTGTCGTTCAGGGCCTTGATCAGACCATCGACCTTGGCACCGTCGGTGACCATGTATTCGATGTTGGAACGGGTGGTGAAGCGGACATAGCCGTCACCGAACTGGTCGGCGATGTCGGCCAGCTTGCGCACGGTGTAGTGGTCCATCTGGCGCTGGGTGCCGGCCTTGACGGTCCAGATTTCCTCGCCGCTGGCGGCGCGGTGGAACAGTACGCCCGGCTTCGGATGGCTGTGGAAAGTCCACTTGCCGTAGTTCTTGGCCATGACCGGGTGCATGTAGGGCATCGGATCCGGGGTGCCGGACTCGATCGTGTCGTGAGTACGTTCTGCCATTCTTGTCTCCAACTAAGTGAGATCAGAAAACTTTAAGATGCTGGTATCCGCTATCTTTCGCCTACCTCGCGGGCAACCAAGCCCGCGCGGCAGGACAACCTGTGAGCTTAGGCGGCGGCCTTGCGCTCGTTCCACTTCTCCACTTCCTCGTCCCAGCCGTCGGTACGGACGTAGGGGTTGGTACGCGGATGGATGATCATGTTGGGATCGATCGGAATGTCCAGGCCTTCCAGGAAGTTGACCAGACCGATACGCTCGATCATCTCGCCGGTGCGCTCGTGCTCGAGGGCGTTCTCGGCGAAGAAGTCCAGGATGTTGCGGGACAGCTCGTTCAGCTTTTCGAAATCCTCGTCGGATTCCATCTTCATGAACGGGATCACCACGGTGCCCATGGAGGCGCCGATCTTCAGCACGGACTTGCCGCCGACCAGGATGGTGACGCCCTTGTCCTTGCCGGGCAGCAGGGCGCCGGGCATGACGTTCAGGCAGTGCATGCAGCGCACGCAGTTGTGGTTGTCGATGGCCAGGGCGTTGGCGTCGGACACGGCAACCTTGGTGACGCCTTCGCCGGCGGCGGCGCCGTCGTTCTTGACCAGCTGGATGGCGCGGGTCGGGCACATGTTGACGACCATGTTGATCAGGTCTTCCATGCTGTGCGCGGCCATCCAGTCGCGGGCCAGCTTCTCGTCGGCCTGCATGCTGTCGCGCCAGGTGCCGATGGTGGCCATGTCGGAACGCTGAATGGCGTTGGTGCAGTCGTTCGGGCAGCCGGAGAACTTGAACTTGAACTTGTACGGCAGGGACGGACGGTGCATGTCGTCGATGTTGTTGTTGATGACGACGCGCAGGGCGCGGGCTTCGTCATAACAGGACATTTCGCAACGGGCGGCACCGACGCAGGACATGGAGGTGCGCAGGGCGGGGCCGGCACCACCGAGGTCGAAGCCCATTTCGTTGAACTTGTCGAAGGCGCGCTGCACGTCAGCGGTCTTGATGCCCTGGAACATGATGTCGCCGGACTGGCCGTGGAAGGCCACCAGGCCGGAGCCACCGGTCTCGAGCCAGGCGTCGCACATCTGACGCAGCAGGTCGGAGGTGTAGTGCATGCCGGCGGGCGGGATGATGCGCAGGGTGTGGAACTCGGCGGCTTCCGGGAACTTGGGGGTGCCGTCGGCGTTCTTCAGTTCGGTGAAGCGGGGGATCACGCCGCCGCCGTAGCCGACCACGCCTACCGTGCCACCCTTCCAGTAACCGAAGCGGGTGTTGTAGGAGGTTTCCAGTTGGCCGAGCAGGTCGACCATCATGTCATTGTCTTTAGCGAGGCGCTTGATGCCGGTCACGAAGCTGGGCCACGGGCCTTTCTCCAGTTCGTCCAGATTCGGCGTATCGTACATTTGCTTAGCCATCTGTTTCTCCTTTAGGTCTTGCGAAACGATATGTCGTCACTACCTTTGCACTACCCGTGGGCTTCAAGCCGGCACGAGATGAGTGCTGCCATATTAGTGATGCCTGATGCTCGGGGCCATCATTCCGATGGGGTAACCTGGTTCTTCTATGGGGGGGGTGGGTACTACCCGATCGGGTAGGTTGCCATACTCCCATCGCGGGAATGTCAATACCTGACAAATAATGTCAAATATTAAGCAATCGATCATATTCTAAAGTAACCTATTAAGCATGGACCAGATCAACTCGCTAATCAAGTTCCGCAATCCCTACGGCAACCAGGAGATTGAACTTCAACAGGTCGAATACGAGGCCGGCGGCACGCCCATGCTCAGGCTACGTATACGCGAGCGGGGTGCCCGCTTCACCATTTTCGATGTCGACCCGGTGACGGCCAAGTTCTGGGCCGAAGAGATGCTCAAGTGGGCTGAGCCCCAGGTTGCGGCGGCCGAGGATCTGAAAGGCGGGGAGTAGCCATGCGTCTCTACAATGCGGAATGGGAAGCCATCAAGGACTTCGAATACACGCCACGCTTCAAGGATGTGCAGTTCGACCTGATCGGCAGGGAAATCCCGGCCGATCATGGTTACGTTCTCTTCCAGGCGCTGAAGGCGGTGCTGCCCTGGTTGGGCGAAACGGCCGGCGAGGGTATCCACCCCATACACGGCGCGCCCACCGGCCGTAACGACAACCTGGTGATCAATCGGCGCGTCAAGCTGGTGGTTCGGGTGCCGGTGGCGCATCTCGACGATGTCCGCAACCTGGTCGGCAAACGCATCGAAAGCGGCGCCGGCGAACTGGTGATCGGCGAGGCGAAGGAAAAACAATTGATGCCATTCGCCTATCTTTACGCCCCGCTGGTCGATTTCGGCACTGCCGACGAGATCGAGTTCATCGAGGCGGCGCGGGCCGAGCTGGAAAAAATGGCGGTGCAATGCGGACTGATACCGGGCAAGAAGCGTAAAATAGTCCTCCCGGAGGGGGAAGTCTGGGGCTACAGCCTGATGCTGCACGATGTCGGCCAGGAGCAATCGCTGCGCGTGCAGGAGCAGGGGCTGGGCCGTCACCGCGCCTATGGTTGCGGCCTGTTCGTCCCCCACAAATCTATCAAGGAAGTCGCGATCGACTGAGTCGGTCGCAGTTTTTTGCAACTCGTGTATAGGAGAAAAATCGTGGGATATGTACTCAACGGCGAAGAACTGGAAGTCGATGACGAGGACTTTCTGACCGAAGCCAATTTCAGCGACGAGATCGTGCCGATCATCGCCGCGGCCGAAGGCCTCGAACTGACCGATGATCATTGGACCGTCATCCGTTTCATGCGTGAGCGCTACCAGGAAGATGGCCACACCCCCAACTTCCGCAACATGGTGGCCATGCTGGACGAGCAGGACGACAGCATCGACTGGAAGAAGACGCTCTACACGTTGTTCCCCAAGCAGCCCAACCGCCAGGCTGCCAAGGTGGCCGGCCTGCCGAAGCCGTTCGGCAAGGGCGGCTACTAAGAGCGGTGGCGAGTGACGGGTGACGAGTGACGAAGTCGTCGCTCCGCCTGTCCTCGTCGCCTTCGAACCCGTCATCGCGACGGGTTACGAGTGATGGAAGTCGCACGTTCGTCACTCGTCACTCGTAACTCGTCACTGGATTCATGTACTACACCACCCTCGTTTCCACCGACGACCTCGCCCGCCATCTGGGCGACCCGAACTGGGTCGTGGTCGACTGCCGCTTCACACTCACCGATAGTGAGGCAGGCCGCCAGGCCTACCTGAAGGGCCACATCCCCGGGGCCCGCTATGCCCACCTCGACGAGGACCTGTCGGCGCCGATCGGTCCCACCACCGGCCGCCACCCGCTGCCCGGCGTCAAGGCCCTGACCGAGAAGCTGTGCAAGTGGGGTATCGGGGTCAACAAACAGGTCGTGGTCTACGACGACAGCTTCGGCGCCATGGCCGTGCGCCTGTGGTGGCTGCTGCGCTGGCTCGGCCATCCCGGCGTCGCCCTGCTCGACGGCGGCTACCCGAAATGGGTGCGCGAGCATCGCCCGGTAACCCACGAAGTCTGCCAGGTCGAGTGCAAGGGCGCCTGTGCCAGCCTGCCCGAGCCGTCGATGTGCGTGAACGCCGACGAGGTGATGACCGCCATGCAGACCGGCGACAAGTTGATCCTCGACGCGCGCCCGGATCGCCGCTTCACCGGCGAGTTCGAGCCGCTCGACCCGGTCGCCGGCCACGTGCCCGGTGCCGTCAACTGGATGTTCGACGAAAACCTCGATCTCGATGGCACCTTCATGCCGCCCGAGGCCCTGCGCGAGAACTACCAGGCCCTGCTCAAGGGCCGCGCGCCCTCCGAGGTGATCCACATGTGCGGCTCCGGCGTCACCGCCTGCCACAACATTCTGGCCATGGAAGTCGCCGGCCTGTCCGGCTCCAGGCTCTATGTCGGCTCTTGGAGCGAATGGATCACCGACCCCACCCGCCCCGTTGCCACAGGTGAATGAATGGCTGCCCCGACCCGTGTAAAGACCGTCTGGTTCAAGAAGGAAGGCGAACGTCCCGCCGAGGAGATCGCCACCGCCCTGGCCACCACCATCTGGCGCATGGCCGACCGCGCCATCGACAACCTGTCCAAGGCCGACTACGACATCATCACGCCGCAGCGCGGCTTCAAGATCATCGGCGAATTGACCGCCTTCGCGGTGCACTACGTCGACCGGGTCATCTTCCCGCGCATGAGCGACGCGAAGCGCGGCGAGATGATCAGCGCCCTGGGTGTGCGCCTGGCCGAGATCATGGAGGACAACATCCTCGACGTCACCGAAGGCGTGAAGGATCCGGACTACGACTACCAGCAGGGTTACATCGACATGCTCAACCAGCGCATGACCGAGTACGCCCACTACGACTTCCCGGACGATCGTCCCAGCTTCCAGGCCCTGCGCTACCTCAGCCTGCAGATCCGCGAGGGTATGGAAAAGACCGACCAGACCTGGGTCCAGGACCAGATCATGGACATCGAGATGCCCGAGATCCTGGGTACGGTGAAAAAGCAGGTGGACGGGTTCTATCCCCCCGCCGAATCCTGAGGCACCGCCGTCCATGATCCCGCCAGACAGCCCCTTCCATCCCGACAACGAGGCCGGCTACCGGGCCTGGCGCGATGCCAAGCTGGCCGGCTACCCGACACGGGGCGAGGACCTGATCGTCGAGGTGCGCGACCCGCATGCCCTGACCGATGCCGAATACCGCGCCATCCTCGACCGCGTCGCCAAGACCAACATGGCGATCTACGCCACCTCGCTCGGCGAGGCCGAGGACAAGGCGGCCGTGCGCGCCCTATCGGCCCAGTTCGGCCTCAGCCACCTGGACGCCAACTGGCTGGCCGACGAAGACGGCATCTCCAGCCTGACCCCGCGCGACGATGGCGGCGAGAAGCGTGGCGACTACATTCCCTACACCCACCATCGCATCCGCTGGCATACCGACGGCTACTACAACCCGGAACACCGGCGCATCCTGGCCATGACCCTGCACTGCGTGCGCGAGGCCAGCGAAGGGGGCGACAACGAGTTGTACGACCAGGACCTGGCCTACATCGCCCTGCGCGACGGCAACCCCGACTACGTCCGCGCCCTCATGGCGCCCGACGCCATGACCATCCCGGCCCGCGTCGACGAGCAGGACGGCGAGCGCCCGGAAGAGCCCGGCCCGGTGTTCCTGGTCGACCCCGCCAGTGGTGGCCTGCACCTGCGCTACACCGCGCGCACCAAGAGCATCGCCTGGAAGGACGACCCGACCACCCTGGCGGCCGTGAAGGCGATCGAGGACTTGCTCGCCAGCCAGCCCTTCGGCTGGTTCCGACTCAAGCTGCAAGCGGGCATGGGTCTGTTGTGCAACAACGTCCTGCACACCCGCGACGGGTTCAGCGACAGCCCGGAACGGCGCCGCCTGCTCTACCGGGCCCGCTACCACGACCGTATCCGCGACCTGCGCGGCCTGGTCTGACGGCGTCCGTCAGGGCGACGGGCAGTTGGCGATGCAGCGGGTCTCCTCGACCTTGCGGCCGCCACAACCGATGAAGCAGGCCTCGTAGGCCCCGCCGCAGCCACAATCGCTATCGCACTTTTCCTTGGCGACCCGGTCGCGGACCTTGTCCTTGCTGGGCGGCGAGGGCGCCATCGCCGGGGTGGCGTAGAACGGCCAGGGGTCGTACCAGAAATGCCCGCGTCCCCAGGTCAGCCAGACGTCCATGCGGTAGCGTTCCAGGTCCATGCGATAGAGTTCGAGGGCGCCGGCATAGCGTTTCAGGGCCTCGGCGTATTGCTGCTCGACCTCGGCATCGATGCTCTTCAGGCAGGTCTCGCGCCGTGCCTGGCAACGCGTCTGGCACGCGTCCCGGGCGACCTCGCAGCGTTCCAGGCAGGATGCGGCGGCGGGATCGGCGGGCGCTTCGAGGCGGCTCGCAGTCTGGTAGCGAGGCGTGGCGCAGCCGGCCAGCAAGGCTAGGGCGACGAACAGGGCGCCGGTAAAGGGGGCGTACATGTCGACCTCCGTCGATATCGGGTCACGCCTTAAATCTAGGCGATGGCGACGGCCCTTTGAGAAATATCAAATAGAGTAGGTCTGCCTAAAACTTTTGGCATATCGACATGCTCCATGGCCTGCAATAAATTGATCGAAAGTAATACGGAAGCGCTCGCGGGCGACAACAACAAGATGTTCGGCTTGATCAGGAAAATCGGGGAAAACCAGGTTGCACCGGCCGGGTCGGGTGGTACCCGGCTTGCCTACCCCAGGAATCTGCTCAGCCAGCTCACCGAGTCGCCGGAAGCCCTGGCGATGGACTCGATTGCCGTCGAAATGGAACAGCTCGAAGGCCAGGCCACCAAGTGGAAGCCCGTCGCCGAACCGGCTGCACCCGAACCGGTGACGGGCTGGCTGGATGAAACCGCCGCCTCGCAGTTCCATCATGGCGTCGAGGTCGACGACATCTCCCAGGAAGAGTTCGACAGGCACCTGGCCCTGTTCGCGGCCCGCGTTCCGGGCTGATTTCCCCATTCCCGCGCGCCGGAGCCGAACATCAGGGCGACTTCGATGTACTGTCAGGTTTCCGACACCTTGCGGCGTACGCCCAGGGTCTCGATCAGCATGCGGTCTCGAACCAGAGGTGGATCACCCACCACCGCAAGAATGGCTAGACGCACGGGTGTCGATCTGGCGGATGGACGGTCTGCCGGTGCTCTACGGCGCCAAGAACCTCAAGTAGCTCAAGCGCCTGCCCATGAAGCGGCCGGCCGGCATGTACCACGGTTGGCACAAGGCCTGGCTGTCCGAGGGCGCCAGCCACTGACGGCGGGTCGTGCGATCAGCCGCAGATCACCCGGTTCTTGCCCGAGCGCTTGGCCAGATACATGGCCTGGTCGGCCCGGTGGATGGCGTCCTCGCCGGTATCCGCCGACGCGAATTGCGCCACCCCGGCGCTGAAGGTGATCAGGATTTTCTCCTTGCCGGCCAGGAAAAAGTTTTTGGTCAGCTCGCGCTGCAACCGGATCATGGCCTTGTTGGCGTCATCGAGCGCCGTGTCGGGCATCAGGATCACGAACTCCTCGCCACCGTAGCGCGCCAGGGAATCGCTAGGCCGGATCGAATCGCGCACCACCTTGACCAGGTGAATCAGGGCGGCGTCGCCGGTCACGTGGCCGAGGCGGTCGTTCAGGTTCTTGAAGTTGTCGATGTCGAGCATGGCCACGCACAACGGCGTCTCCTTGCGCCGCATGTTGGCGATCTCGCGTGTCAACGCCTCGTCCAGGCCCTTGCGGTTCAGGGTGTTGGTGAGGGCGTCGTGGCGCGCCGAGTCGCTGGCGTGGTCCAGTTCGAGGTGCAACTTTGCGATCTCGGCCTCGGTGGCCAACACCTTGGCTTGCAGGGCATCGAGTTGGACGCGTGTCTTGGCCGTGTCGTCGGCCATGGCGCGGGTGGCCTCTATCATGGTCGCCAGCAACGGTCCGATGTCTTCGAGCGACGCGGCTTGCGCGATCTGGCGGGCGCCTTCCTCCAACTTGTCCTGGAAGCTGGCGCTGGACTCGTTCATGGTCACCAGCCGTTCGATGAACGCCGCCAACATCAGGCGAATTTCATGCTGGGCCTCGACGGAACGCTCCTTGGCGGCGGCCTGCTTGCGCATCACCTCGCGGATGCGCTGTTCGACGTCGTCCAGGCGGCGCAGGCTGATCGGCGGTTTCACGGCGTTGAGGACGGCGTCGATCTGGCCGTTCAGCCAGCTGTCCTCGATGACCAGCTTGCTGATGTTCTCGATCACGAGGTGGAGCAGGTTGAGCAGGGTCTGCTTGACCTCGACCTGCTCGGCGGCGGCGAGCGACAGGCGGTGCCGGATGATGTCGAGTTCGGAGCGCAGGCTATTGATGTCGAGGTTCGGATCGTTCAGGGTCTCGAGCAGGCTCACGACCAGTTCGGAATAGCGCGCGTCGTCGCTTTCCAGGGCGGGCAGCATGCTCTGGATGATATGCGCGAGCTTGCCCAGCAGTTCGTTCGCGAAGTTCGCGGTATCGCCGGCCGGCGGCGGTTCGCCGGCGCTGGCGGCGGTCTGGGGGGCCAGCTTGGCGAAGGCCACCAAGGCATCCTGGATGCCCTGCCAGCTATGTTTCCTGATCGAGGCATCGAGCTGGTCGAGTTGTTCCTGCTGGGCCGGATTCCTGGCGACCATGGCCAGCGAAATCTGACGCAGTTGCGCCTCCGGGAAACCGGCCACGTTGGGCAGGTTGGCGATCTCGTTGTAGCACTCCTGATAGTTCATCGGAGTCGGCGGCAGCTTGCGGGCGGCCAGCCGCTTGAGTGCTTCGCGCGCGATCTCGTAGGGCGGCACGGTCTTAATCATGGCGGTCGAGGCTGAGAATGGGCGGATGGCACGTCCTGGTTAGCAAATTGCACCTGTCGTTTACGGAACGCCGCATGGCGACGTGATTCTCGCATGATGCGCGCGCATAGAGAATTGCTGAAGTGCCGACCCGGCAAAAGACCGCCAAACCAGTCCCGGCCGGGGTGGGAATGCACCTTTATCGTGCGTCTTGGATGAACATGGCCACGCTCTCGCGTGGCCATTCGAGCAGGCCGGCCGGTCACCCCGGCCGGGCGGCATCGGATGATGTCGTGCAGCCAGCGCAGGGCGAGGTGGGCGGCGATGGCGACGGTCACGAACACGAATGCGGCGGTGTTTTCGCTTTTCCCGAAGGTCACCTGCAGGTTCAAGGCGAGGCTCCGGATATTTACGGGCCGTATCAATTAAAGGCAACCGGATGTGGACGCGGCTTGGCCTGAGGCCGCCTCGGTGGGGCCGACTTCCGCAGGTGGTTACTTTTCGCCGCCCAGCGCGCTAGCATTCGAGCCTTGCCAATAGCAGGAGCACGCACCATGACCGACCTGTTCAGCCCATTGCGCCTGGGTGCCATCGAACTCGCCAACCGCGTCGTCATGTCGCCGTTGACCCGCTGCCGCGCCAGCCTGCCCGGCAATGTGCCGAATGCCCTGATGGCGGAGTACTACCGCCAGCGCGCCTCGGTCGGCCTGATCATCAGCGAGGCGACGCCGGTCTGCCCGGAGGGCCACGGCTATCCGCGCACCCCGGGCATCCACACCGAAGAGCAGGTCGCCGGCTGGCGCAAGATCACCGCCGACGTGCACGACGCCGGCGGCAAGATCGTTCTGCAACTCTGGCACGTCGGCCGCATCTCGCACCCGGACCTGCAGCCCGGCGGCATCGCGCCGGTGGCGCCCTCGGCGATCCGGCCGGCCGGCCAGGTCTACACCTTCGAGGGTCCGAAGGACTACGTCACCCCGCGCGCCCTGGAAACGGACGAGATCCCCGGACTGATCGCCGACTATGTCCGGGCCGCCCGCAACGCCATGTCGGCCGGCTTCGACGGCGTCGAGGTGCATGCCGGCAACGGCTACCTGCTCGACCAGTTCCTGCGTTCCTCGACCAACCGGCGCAGCGACCGCTACGGCGGCGGCAAGGAGGGCCGCGCCCGCCTGCTCCTGGAGGTGCTCGAACAGGTGGCCGGGGCGATCGGCGCCGACCGGGTCGGCGTGCGCCTGTCGCCGGTGACCCCCTTCGGCGACATTCGCGACGACGATCCGCAGGCGACCTTCGAGTACGTCGTCGAGCAACTCAATGGCCTCGGCCTCGCCTTCCTGGATATCCTGCAAGGCACCGGCGGCGCCCCCATGGAGGAATGGGAGCCGTTCGACTACGCCCGTCTGCGCGCGATCTACCGCGGCAACCTGATCCTAAACAACGGCTACGGCTACACCGCCGCCATGGCCGCGGTCGAGTCCGGCGCCGCCGACGCCATCGCCTTCGGCCGCCTGCTCATCGCCAATCCGGACCTGGTCGAGCGCTTCCGCCGGGGCAAGCCGTTCAATCCGCTCGACTACGACACCCTGTATGCCGGCGAGGAGAAGGGCTACACCGACTATCCCAGCCTGGCCGGCTGAAGGCGCACCATGGCGAACCGTATCCTCGTCCCGATCCTCCTGGCCATGCTGCTCTCGGCCTGTGCCACTTCGCGCGACGTCACCCGCGCCGACGGCTGGAAGACCCACGTCGTCAGCTGCGGCGGTCCGTTGCTCAACATGGGCCATTGCCTGGAGAAGGCCGGCGCGATCTGCCGGGGTTACGGCTACACCATCCTGAACAAGGAAGGCGGCGAGTTGCCGGCCTCGCCCGACGCCATCCCGACGGGCGGCCTGCCGGATATGCCGAAATCGGCCTCCGACCTGACCAATTTCCAGGGCCGCACGCTTTACATCCGCTGCAACGGCTAGCCCTGGAGGCGCCTATGTGGGATCAACGCTACGCCGGCGCGGACTACGCCTACGGCACCGAGCCGAACGATTTCCTGGTCGCCGAGGCCGAGTGCCTGCCGGCGGGCGGGCGGGTGCTCTGCCTGGGCGAAGGCGAGGGCCGCAACGCGGTCTGGCTGGCCGGACGGGGCTTCCGGGTCACCGGCGTGGACGCCTCCGCGGTCGGCCTCGCCAAGGCGCACCGGCTGGCCGAGGCGGCCGGGGTGACGATCGCCACCGTTGCGGCCGACCTGGCCGATTACGATCCCGGCGAGGCCTGCTGGGACGCCGTGGTGTCGATCTTCTGCCACCTGCCGCCCGAGTTGCGGCGCCGGGTCCATGCCGGCGTCGTGCGCGCACTCCGGCCGGGCGGGGTGTTCCTGCTCGAGGCCTACACGCCCAGGCAACTCGCCTACGGCACCGGCGGGCCGCCCGCCGCCGCGCTGATGATGGACCTGGAAACGCTGGCCGCCGAGTTGCCCGGGCTGGTGTTCGACCACGCGGTCGAACTCGACCGCGTGGTGCGCGAGGGCCGCCATCACGACGGCACCGGCGCCGTGGTCCAACTGGTTGCCCGCAAGCCGGCCTAGCCGGGCCGGCCGTCGGCGCGCGGCCGCCAGTAGAAGGGTGCGTACTTGGCCGCCCAGGGCAGGAAGGCGAGCAGCCAGAGCAGGGCGGAAACGGCGATCAGGCCGTAGGGTGCCGCCAGGATGTCCGGCACCATGCGCGCCACGGCCGCCGCCTGCACCAGCCAGAACACCCCCCAGGTGAGGTTGTCCGCCTCCAGTTTGCGGCCGGAATGGCCCAGGCTGACGCGCGAGGCCATGCCGATCAGCATGCTGCCGAAGAAGCCGATGGCCAGCGCATGCAGGGGCGCCAGGCCGAAAGCGAACGGCCGGCCGAAGGTGGCGGCGAGGCCGTCCAGGCCAGACAGGACGAAGGCCAGGGTGGCCCAGGCGAAGCCGATGTGCAGCATGGCCAGCAGGCGCACCCCGAAGGTACGGGCGATGCCCCAGCGGCCGCTCAGCCAGAATGCCAGGCCAGCCAGCGCCAGGTCGGTCAGCCAGGTCCAGCCGGGCCGCCCGGCCGCGACCAGGATGGCATGGCCCAGGCAGGTCGCCAGCATGGTCCAGAGTACCGGGTAGGGCCGGATGGGCACGTAGTTGGCGACCACCCGGCTGGTGAACCAGGGGATCATCTTGTGGCAGACGGTCAGGAACAGCGGGGTCAGGAAGCCCCACAGGCCGAGCTGGACGGCCAGGACCAGCAGGTTCGCGGAGGCCCCGAGCAGCCAGGCGGCGTAGGCCGCCGCGCCCAGCCAGCCGAGGCAGAGCGCGG